>CAJWJW010000014.1 GCA_913041775.1 uncultured Flavobacteriales bacterium | reverse complement strand
CTATTCCTTTCCACTTACAATTAATGGATAACGAAGACTATAGATCTGGAAATTATACCACGAAGTTTATGGAAGACTTTGTAATGAAAAAGTAATTTTCCATAGACACTAAAAAGCCCAAAAGATTTTCTTTTGGGCTTTTTTTGTTTCAACAGTTTATAAGTTGAAATGTAAATTATTCTAATCAATAAGGTAAGAAGTATAGCTCTATTGAAAGGTTGTTAAATCGCAAGTTTCAATTTATTCTTAATCTGTTCTACCTTCGTCTTAATACTTTCTGCATCAAAACCACAGTCAGCTTGTAGTTGTAATTGTGGTCCATGTTCAATAAATACATCTGGAACACCTAGTCTATATACTGAAGCATGGTATTGATTGTCTGCCATAAACTCTATAACTGCAGAGCCTACACCACCAGTAATACATCCGTCTTCTACCGTAATAATATGAGTGTAGTTTTGGAAAACCTCATGAAGTAAATTTTGATCTAATGGTTTTGCAAATCGCAAATCGTAATGAGCTATTTGGTAACCATTTTTGTCGTAGTCCTTACAAACAGTACTTACATAATTTCCAACATGACCGAAAGATAAAATAGCGATGTCTTTACCTGAGCGCAATTTACGTCCAGTTCCAATCTCTATAGATTTAAATTTGGTTTTCCATGCTGGCATCACTCCTTTACCTCTAGGGTAGCGAATAGTAAATGGTCCGTGTTCTTTCTGTTGAGAAGTAAACATTAGGTTTCTCAATTCCTCCTCGTTCATAGGAGCAGAAATAATCATATTTGGAATGCATCTAAAAAAAGCAATATCAAAAGTACCGTGGTGCGTGGGTCCATCATCTCCCACTAATCCAGCTCTGTCTAAACAAAAGACAACGTTTAGCTTTTGAATTGCTACATCGTGAACTACCTGATCGAAAGCTCTTTGCATAAAGCTGGAATATATATTGCAAAAAGGAGTAAATCCTTGAGTTGCCATTCCTGCAGAGAAAGTTACTGCATGTTGTTCTGCAATACCAACATCAAAAGCTCTGTCGGGCATCTCTTCCATCATATACTTTAAAGAACATCCTGTAGGCATTGCAGGTGTAACACCTACAATCTTGTCATTTTCTTTGGCGAGTTCTATAATGGTATGTCCAAAAACATCTTGGTATTTAGGCGCTTCCTCTTTAGGTTTTTTAATGCTAATAAGCTCTCCTGTGTCTTTATTGAAAATTCCTGGAGCATGCCATTTAGTTGTATCTCCATCTTCAGCTGGTTTATAGCCTTTACCTTTGGTGGTAATACAATGTAATATTTTAGGTCCTTGAATATCTTTTAGGTCTTCCAATATTTTCACCATGTGTTCTACATCGTGTCCATCTACTGGGCCGAAATATCTAAAGTTTAAAGATTCGAAGTAATTGCTTTGTTCGAGCATAGAAGACTTAACAGCATTTTCTACTTTTTTTACAAGTGATTGTGCATTAGGTCCAAACTTGCTTATTTTACCAAGTAGGTCCCAAACTTCGTCTTTAATTTTATTGTAAGTATGAGAGGTCGTAATATCCGTTAAGTACTCTTTTAAAGCCCCAACATTAGGATCTATAGACATGCAATTATCGTTTAATACAACAAGCATGTTTGAGTTTTCTATTCCTCCATGATTCAAAGCTTCGAAAGCCTGTCCTCCCGTAAGAGCACCATCACCAATTACAGCAATATGTTGTTTTTCTGTATGTCCTTTTAGTTGTGATGCAACCGCCATTCCTAATGCTGCACCAATAGAAGTAGAGGAGTGGCCTACGCCAAAAGTATCGTATTCACTTTCATCGCGTTTCGGAAAACCACTAATACCTTTGTATTTTCTGTTGGTATGAAAAACGTCTTTTCGACCTGTAAGGATTTTGTGACCGTAAGCCTGATGTCCTACATCCCAAACCAATTGATCTTCTGGTGTATTGAATACATAGTGTAGAGCTACAGTGAGCTCAATCACCCCTAAACTAGCTCCAAAATGACCACCATTGGTAGATACTTGGTCAATAATAAATTGTCGCAACTCTGCAGAAACTTGAGGTAGGTCAAGAACTTCAAGTTTTCTTAGATCGGTCGGGTTATTTATCTTGTTTAGGAGCGCTTTCACTTGATGCTAAGGTTGTAAATGAGTTTTTTAATCAATTGCAAATATACTAAACTAATTGTAGAAAAAATATTTTGAAAATAAGTAAATATTACGCATATTTATAAACTGAATTCTGCGCTTAATGACAAATAAGGAGGTAATAGAATCTATCTATAACAACGATGAAAAGGTGATCGCAAGCTTATATCATAAGTATCGGTCACATTTTATTTCGTGGGCTCTAGTAGACTACAACATATCTTCTGATGATTCTAAAGATTTATTCCAAGAAGTGATGATTGTTTTGGTTATGAAAATCCAGAATAAGAAAATTATAGAAATTTCTACTACCTTAAAAACTTTTATTTTCGGTATTGGCAAGCAGTTGATCAGAAATAGCTTTAAGCTCAAATACAATAGAGAATCCCGACAGCAACAATTTTACCAGCTTTCTGAATTATCCGATGATAATGCCCAAATTGACAAGGGTTATGGTCTAGTGGCTTTAGAGTTATCTAACATGAAAACACCCTGTAGATATATTATACAAGCGTATTATTTAGAAAACCTAAGTTTAAAAGAAATAGCTTTATCTTTGGGTTATAAATCTGATAAAAGTGTTAAGGTACAGAAGTATAGGTGTTTGAAAACACTAAAAGATGAAATATTTAAGATTAAAGTAAAATAATAATATATGGTATTTAGTGCAAAAAAATTAGAGCTTATAGAGCGGCATTACAATGAAGATTTATCTCCAGACGAGTATGAGTTTTTTATGGAGCAGATGCTGAAAGATTCTGACTTTGCAGAGGAGGTAAAGCAATTCAATTTTGTTTTTAGTGGGATTGATAAAGCTCGAGCCAATGAATTAAAAAATCAATTTATTAACTATGAACCACAGCATTTACCTGAGACTAAGAAATCAAAATTAGTGAACTTTTCGCATTTTAAAATTTCTTTAGTTGCTATGTTTTCAATTTTTATAATTAGTTTTGCTTACTTATTCTTCTGTACCAGTCAATCGCAAGATTTGTTATATGCAGATTATTTCAAACCCTATCCTAATGTAATTGCTCCAGTAACAAGGTCTCTAATTCAGGAGTCTAGCGATGTTTTTTTAGCAATGAATAAATACGATACAAAAAATTATACCGCTGCCATTAGTGCTTTTGACGAATTGTTAATCGATACGCGATTACAAAATGAGATTTTGTTTTATAAGGCTGTAGCCTTAATGGCCAAAGGGAGTCATTCAGAAGCTAAAATTCAATTAGAGTTAATGAATGAAAATGGGGAATTTAAAAATCAGCGAAAGTGGTATCTAGCGCTTGTGTCTTTACAGTTGGATGAGCTCCAAGAAATGCAAACACTTTTAAATGATATCGTTAGTGATCAAAGCTCGTATTCTGTTTATGCTAGCCAATTATTAAATGAATTTTTTCCCAATTAAAACTATTAGAACAGACAATACTAGACCTGCAATAAGTAGGCTATAGTCTTTTGTTTCTTTTATGTGTAGTTCAATTGCCTTATTTTCACCAATCAAGACTAATCCGCCCCAGTAGATAGGGTTAGAGGTGTGTTCATCAGCATTTTTTAAGTACTTTACTTTAGCTCTTTTTAATGCTAATGCCTTGTTAGTTAAGTTTAATTCTGAAAAAAAATCCTTCACGATTACCGATGTAGAGAAGTCAGGTAGAGCCCAAAGCCCTACAATTACTGACTGTGCCCCAGCATAATTAAAGCTTCTCGCTAGGCTTGCTAATCCTTCACCTTTTTTTAATTCACCTAGCCCAGTATTACACGCGCTCAAGACTACTAGCTCTGCATTTAGTTTTGTGTTTTGTATCTCATATGCATGTAATTTATTTTTGTTCACGCTTGTGTCAGTACTCAATAATAAACTAGAATAAGTAGAATTTCTCACGCTTATATTTGCGTGAGTAGCAAAATGAACAATTCTAAAATCCCATATTTTTGATAAAAGTTCTTCCTTTAAATTACTTCCATTGTCTAAAACGAGCCCTCCAAATAGTTCTGATATTGATTTTACTTCTGTATATGCCCCTTCTAAAGAACTTAAGCCTTGACCCTTGAAACTCGGGCTGATGCCTATATACATCTGTGAGCCTTGTTGAGAGTTATTGTAGATCTCTTGTAGTGAGTTCTTGTAAGATATTGTTTGGGTTTGGAGTAGGTAGTTTAGCTTATTGTAGCTCGTCTCTTTAGGCTTCTCTGTTATAAAGGTATCGAAGCTTACTAATAAAATCGATTTACTAGGGACTATGCATACCTGTTTTATTGTGTGCTTTAGAAGGTGTTTTTCTAGTAGGTTTATGTAGAGTTCGTATGCCAACGATGTGTAAGTCTCTATGTCAGATTCTAGTATGGCTTTATTATACGCGTATATTTTTTCGTCTAAGGAGTCAATTACTATCTTGTTGAATTGAGTGGTACCTTTACTTACGCTAATTGAGAAAACTTCATTTTTGTGTTGGAAATATTCAATAAATAATTCTTCTGTATCTAGTTTAGTTCTAATGTCTTCGATATTGAAATCTATTTTCTGATACTTCTGAGCGAAATACTGCGGGTAGTTAAGTTCAATGAGCTTAAGCAAGTCTGAAATCTCTAGTTTTAATTTGAAAATATCGGAGCTTAAATTTTTAGAGTACTCAGATTTAGGCTGATTTTCTGTAAATAAAAGGTTTTGGTTTTGTGAAATTTCTCTTTTTAAATAATCTTCTCTTAAAAGTAAAGAGTCAGAGATGTGATTGCTATTTTTTGCTTTGAGGTTGCTGTATTCTTGTTTTAAAAGAAAGGATTTTTCCGCTTCGAAAAATGTTAACGCTTGATTAGTGTATTTGTGATCTCCTGTAATTTCATACAGTTCTTTTGCAGCAACTATTCCTAAATATAAGTTTTCGTTTACAGAAATAAATAAGTCTAATTTCGCCCCCTCATGTTCGTAATAATCAATGATAACATTACTTAATTTATTTGTGTTTATTGTTGTTTCATAAAGCGTACTTAAGTAGCTTATGTTTTTGCTTTTAAGGTATTCTTGCCATAGTGTTTGCTCTCTAAGTATGTATATATCGAGAAGTAAGGTTCTGGAGATTATCTCTTCTGTAAAGTCAATGTTTGTAGATTGGGCTAGTATAAGAGCGTTCTCTGCTTTGGTAAGTTCTTCTAGAACAGCTGAGTGGTTTTGTTTGCTATAATAATTTTTTGCTAATAAATAATAGCTTTCGGCGAGGTCTAAATCTTTTAAACCAAAGAGTTCTATTGCTATAGTAATCGATTTATGAAGCATGTCTTCTGCCTTTTCATATTTATCGAGCTCCATATAAGCTTGTGCAATATGGTTGAGGATAATTGTTGTGAGTTCATTGTTTGCTCCCCCAGAGACTTTTATGTTTAATAGCTCTGCTTTTTCTAACACGACTAGTGCACTGTCATATTGCGAGCATTCTATATATGTAGCTCCTAGATTTAGGTATTTCCAAGGCAATTCATTTGGGAAGTTTTCTGCTTCAATTAATGAAATAACTTTTTTGTGGATCTTTTTTGCTTCTGTATTCCTTCCCAAATTAGTGTAATTATTGGCTAAGTTACTATAGGCAGTAGCAGTGCTAAAAATTTCTGCTTTGTTTGTGAAGAGCAGAATTGCTTCTTTGTAGTATTCTTGAGACGATAAGTAGTCTTTTTGGGACTCTAAAATCACGCCAATTGCATTGTATATATGTGCCTTGTAGATGTTATTGTCAGCCAAGCTATCTTTGTAATATACGAGTGCTTTCTCGTATTCATCCCGAGCCTTATATAGTTGGTTTGAGGATTGGTATGCACTCCCAAGTCCAAAGTGAGACCCTACTAAGCTGTTGTAGTTTAATGGTTTTATATTTAATGCTATTGCCAGAGCTTGTTTCTTATAATCAATAGACAATTTTGTCTCACCAACTTTTGAATGGTATGTTCCTAAGGCGATTAGGTTTTGGACTATTTTTTTATGATTTGCTGGCAAGTACTGTTTTCTTATTTCTAATGCTTTTTCTGCATAGAAAAAGGAAGAATCTATTTCGCCTCTTCTATACTTTGCAACCGATAAATTATAGAGTACATCACCGTATGGCTCCAGATGTGTAAAGGCAGAGAACTGTTTTTGTATAGCCTTATGACCGTATTTAATCGTTTGTTCTATTTTGCTATTGCTTTTTGATAAATAACAAAGTTGTGCGTAAAATTGAAAATGATTTTCTAATTCTGTACTTGACGAAACATGACTTAATAGGAATTTTTCTCCTAAGTCGTAAGAGACAGATTCTACTAGTGAATCACTCATTGAAAGTATCTGATTTACAGATATTTGTCCGTAGGACTTACAATGTATAAAAACCAAGAAAAGTAAATAAATAAACTTTTTCATAAATTAATATTTACGCTAATGTAAGTCTTCATTCTTAATTTATAAAGTCTTTTTTTCAAAAAACGCGCTGTATCAAAAACAATACCAAATGCTTGAGTAGTTGTAAAATAACCCCAGAATCCTATTGCTATTACTTGGAAAAAATTAAATTTGCTTAAATAAGTTACGATTATTAAAAAGATGATGGAAAGGACGACTGTAAAAAAAGCCTTGTCTTTAAAGGAAGGCGATGAATTGGTAAACCTAAAAGGTTGGGTTAGAACTAAAAGAGGTAGTAAACACGTATCGTTTATTGCTTTAAATGATGGTTCTACAATCAATAATATTCAAGTGGTAGCCGAAGAGGCTATTTCCGAAGAGATTTTAAAAACGATTCATACCGGTACGAGTCTTTCTGTAGTAGGTAAACTCGTTCAGTCTCAGGGGTCAGGTCAAGCAATAGAATTGTTGGCTGAGTCAATAGAAGTTATTGGGATTGCGGACCCAGATGAATACCCATTGCAGCCTAAAAAACACTCTCTAGAGTTTTTAAGAGAGCACGCGCATTTACGTTTTCGAACGAATACATTTAGTGCTATATTCAGAATTAGACATGCAATGACATTTGCTGTTCATAGTTTTTTTAATGCAAAAGGTTTTTCTAATGTTCACACCCCAATAATTACAGGATCTGACTGCGAGGGTGCCGGCGAAATGTTTGCGGTGAGTACCTTAAATAAAAAGAACCCTCCTTTAACCGAAGATGGCGAAATTGATTATACGCAAGACTTTTTCGGAAAGGAAACAAATTTAACAGTTTCTGGTCAGCTTGAAGCTGAAATGGCTGCATTAGCACTCGGTAAGGTTTATACTTTTGGACCTACTTTTAGAGCAGAGAATTCGAATACTTCTCGTCACTTAGCGGAATTTTGGATGATAGAGCCTGAAGTAGCATTTGCAGATCTTGAAGAGAATATGGACTTGTCTGAAGAAATGCTTAGGTATTTATGTACTTACGCTTTAGAAAACTGCGCAGATGATTTAGATTTTTTAGACAAGCGTTTGTTTGAGGAAGAGAAGGATAAGAAAAAAGAAGAACGACAGGAATTAGGTCTTATAGAAAAGTTAAAATTTGTCGCAGAGAATGATTTCGAGCGTATTACCTATAGTGAAGCTTATGATATTCTTAGAAATTCTAAGCCGAATAAGAAAAAGAAATTCCAATATCTAATAGAGGAATGGGGTGCAGATTTCCAATCAGAGCATGAACGTTACCTAGTAGAAAAGAAATTTAAGAAGCCAGTAATTATTACAGATTACCCAAAGGATATCAAAGCATTTTATATGCGTATGAACGACGATGGGAAAACTGTTCGTGCAATGGATGTGTTGTTTCCAGGAATTGGAGAAATTATTGGAGGTTCACAAAGAGAAGAGCGTTTAGATTCTCTTAAGTCTCGCATGGCAGAAATGGATGTTCTAGAACATGAACTAGCTTGGTATTTAGATTCTAGAAAATTTGGATCTGTTCCTCATAGTGGTTTTGGATTAGGATTCGAAAGACTTATACTATTTGTTACTGGAATGGGAAATATTAGAGATGTAATACCTTTCCCAAGAACGCCAAACAACGCTGACTTTTAAATAATTATGTTAAAGCAGTCTCTACATCAGAAATTATCTCAAAAACTTTCTCCTCAACAGATAAGGTTGATGAAGCTTATACAGCTTCCAACAATCGAACTTGAGCAAAAAGTAAAAGAGGAATTAGAGGCTAATCCTGCAATAGAAGAAGGCGTTGACGAAGTCGAAGCGCCAGATTTTGAAGACTATGAAGAACGAGAAGAACAGCAGATAGAAGCGGCTGAAATTAATATAGATGAATATTTAAGTGACGATGAAACTCCTCGTTACCGATTAGTTGCCAATAACACAAGTCCAGATCAAGAGGATAAAACAATTCCTGTAGCTATGGGAGTGAGTTCTACTCAGTTGTTGGAGAAGCAGTTGGCTTTGCGAAATTTAAGCGAGCATCACTACGAAATAGGGGTCTATTTAATTGGGAGTATTAACGACAATGGATATATAAGAAGAGATTTGGCTTTAATTGTCGATGATCTTGCTTTTACACAAAACATTACAACTGATGTAGCTGAGCTTGAAGAGGTTTTGAAAATCATTCAAGATTTTGACCCACTAGGAGTAGGGGCAAGAGATTTAAAGGAGACTATGCTTATTCAGCTCCGTAAAAAAAAGATAACTGAGGTTGTTTCTGTAGCACTTGAAATTGTAGAAAACCACTTTAATGCCCTGTCAAAAAAACACTTCGATAAATTATTGTCTAGATTATCTATTTCTGAAGAACTGCTAAAAAAAGCATTAAAAGAAATCTCAAAACTCAACCCAAAACCTGGTTCTGCTTTATTTGCATCTACCAGAATAATACAACATATAATACCAGATTTTAGAATCTTGATTATTAATGGAGAGTTAGATTTGGCTATGAATACAGGAATGATTCCTGAGCTTAGAGTAAATAATGGTTTTAAAGAATTATTGCAAGGATATAAAGAAACCAAACATAAATCCGATAAAGTACAAAAGGATGCAGTGATCTTTGTAAAACAAAAATTGGATTCTGCTAAGTGGTTTATAGACGCTATCCGCCAGCGACACAGAACACTGATGCTTACAATGACTTCGATCATGAATTATCAAGAAGAATTTTTCCTTTCTGGCGATGAGAAATCATTGAAGCCAATGATTTTAAAAGATATTGCTGAAAAGGTAGAAATGGACATCTCTACTGTTTCTAGAGTTGCCAATAGTAAATACGTAGACACCCCTTACGGAACCTATTTAATAAAGTACTTCTTTTCTGAATCTATGAAAAATGACCAAGGAGAAGATGTTTCCACTAAGGAGATAAAAATGATTCTTGAGGAGGTTATAAGTGCTGAATATAAAGCAAAACCTCTAACCGATGCTAAGCTTATGGACATGCTTATCGAAAAAGGGTATCCTATTGCGCGAAGAACAGTGGCTAAATATCGGGAGCAGTTAAATATCCCAGTAGCACGTTTGCGTAAAGAAATATAGTCTGTTTAAATACTTTTTGAGTATATTTGGGTTGTTCATTAACCCCCCTCATATGAATACTAACGAATTAGATTTAAATTCTGAAGCGCTTTTGACTGCTGCTTCTAAACTGAAAGTTCTAGGCCATCCTATAAGAATTTCTATTATTAGACTCCTTGAAAATTCACCAAAACTATCTGTTACCGAAATTTTTAATGCGTTAAATATTGAGCAAGCAATCGCCTCTCATCATTTAAATACGCTTAAGAAAAAACGTATCCTTACCTCAGAAAGAGTTGGAAAGAATACTTTCTATTCTGTTTCTCATAATAGTTTAATAGACGTTGTAAACAAAATTCATTTGACTTAATTAATCCTTTTTATAACAGTTTATAAACGTCTTACAAGAGATGTTTTTTTTGTGGCATATTTTTAGCTATAGCAGACCCAAACAACCAAATCCATGAAGAAAATTATCTATTTTTTGATTTGCCTAACTTCCTTTAGTTTGTCTGCTCAAACAAGTACAATAAATACACTCTTAAGTAGCTCAAGCAAATTGCATTTAAACTTTACAACAGGTAAAGTAAATATGAGTGCTATTTCTATTAGCGATGAACGTTACTCTAACATCACTGTAGAGGGTCTTACCAAATCTTACGATATTGGGAATCCAGATTTGCCAGTTTTCAGTAAACTTATTGAAGTCCCTTCTTCGGGAGCGATAATCGTTAAAGAAGTGAGCTCTTCTGCGCATGTTATGGATTTAGCTTCTTTAGGTTACTCTTATGAAATAGCACCTTCTCAAGCTTCTATTTTTAAAAATCAAGATCCGAGTAAATCTCCTTTCGTATACAATGAAGATACCTACTCTGCAAATGAATTCTATACTCAAAAGACAATTACAGTTCAGCGTTTAGGTACTATGCGCGGTAAGTCGATTGCTCGTTTGCAAATTGCTCCTTTTTCTTATAATGCAATTACAAACGAATTAAAAGTAATTGAAAATTTAGAGCTTTCTATCAATTTTGAAAATGAAATAACTCCAATTCCTAAGGCTCTTAAATCGCAAGATTTTTCTATCAATTTCTCTAAATTAATCAATAATACTTCCAACGAGAAACATGAATTCTCTACACATACTACCCGAATGATTATTCTTTCGGACCCTATGTTTGAAGAGGACTTACAAGAATTTATCCAATGGAAAACTAAAAAAGGCTTTGATGTGATTGAAGCTTATAGAGGTTCTACTGAAGTAGGGAGTTCTGTAGAAAGCATGAAGGCATATGTTCAATCATTCTACGATAATGCCACAAATGAAAACCCTGCACCTACCTATTTGATTATTGTAGGAGATCACGAACAAGTCCCTAGCTTCGATGTCGGAGCCCATGTTTCAGATATGTATTACTGTGAGTTTGATGGCAACGGTGATTACTTTCCCGAAATGATCTTTGGTCGCTTTTCTGCAACTACTAGTTCAGAATTATCAATTCAAATTGAAAAAACAATTCAATACGAACAATTAACTATGTCAGACCCAAGTTATTTAGACGAGGTTCTTTTAGTAGCTGGAGTAGACGGAAACTTTGCGCCCACCCATGGGAATGGACAAATAAATTACGGTACAGACAATTACTTTAATGCAGAACACAATCTGGATACCTATGTTTATCTATATCCAGAAACAAACTCGAATGTAGTGGAATCTGCTATAATTGAGCATGTTAGCGAAGGTGTCGGTTTTGCAAATTATACAGCTCATTGTGGTCCTGCTGGTTGGTCAGACCCTAGTTTTGAGCTTTCTGATGTTGCTGGTTTAACGAATGAAGATCAATATGGTTTAATGGTTGGTAACTGTTGTCAATCAAATACTTTTAATGGAGTAACATGCTTTGGTGAAGCTCTTTTAAGAAAATCTAAAGGTGGAGCTGTGGGTTATATTGGTGGGTCTAATAACACTCTTTGGGACGAAGATTATTATTGGAGTGTTGGTAATGGTCCGATATCTGCAAATCCGACTTACGAGGAAACAGGCTTGGCTATTTACGACTGTAGTTTTCACGAAAACAATGAGCAAAGTTCAGATTGGTCTATCACTCAAGGTCAATTATTACAGTCAGGAAATTGGGCTGTAACAGAATCCGGTAGTGGCAATTCTAAATATTACTGGGAAATATATCACTTAATGGGAGATCCTTCGGTACTTACTTATTATGGAATGCCTTCTGATTTAATAGCATCTCATCCTGAAGCTCTTGCTATAGGCATGTCTTCTTTAACTGTAAGTACAGAACAATATGCCTATGTAGCAATTAGTCAGAATGGAGTCTTATTAGATGCATTGTATACCGATGAAACTGGGAATGTAACTTTGAGTTTTGATCCACTTAACACTTTAATCGCTCTTGACGTAGTCGCTACTAAGCAAAATAAAAAGGTATATATGGGACTCGTAAATATATTGAGTTCCAATGCTCCTTACGTTGCATGTTCTTCTATTTTAATTGATGATGGTGAATTTGGTGATGGTCAGGCTGAGTTGAATGAAGTATTTACTTTAAACTTGAACTTGCAAAACTATGGAGCCGTAACTGCTTCTGGCTTGTCTGTACTTGTGAGCTCTACTAATCCAAATGTTGTACTTAATTACAACCCAATTACTACAGATTCTTTAAGTGCAGAATCATCTTTAGAATTGAATGATTTGATTACGGTTACTTTAAATGGAGATTTCTACGACCAAGAAATGGTGACTTTAGAATTTATAATTACAGATATTGATGGTACAGAATGGCTTACTACAAATAGCTTTATTGTAAATGCTCCCCTATTAGATATAAATTCCTATAACTTTGATAATGGTGCTAATTCAATTCTTCTTGGTGAGACAATAGATGTTACATTCGACTTGCAAAATATTGGACATGCTCTTTCTGATGTTGGTACTGTAACTTTTTCTACAGACCTAGCTTCTTTAAGTTTTGGCTTAAACGATATTCCTTTTGATGCAATCGAAAGTAATAGTACCACCTTAATTACGGTACCTCTTACTTTAAGCGAAGATGCTCCATTAGCATTCGAATACGTTATTTATGTTAACGCTATAAGCGAAGATGGCTTGTCTGCTAACTTTGTTTTAAACTTAACAAGCCCTAGCTGTTCTTTAGAAAATACAGCGGTGCAAATTAATTTAGCAACCGATTATTACGCAAACGAAACTGCATGGGTTCTTGCAGATGTACTTGCTGAGGTTGTAGGAGAAGTAGTTTTAGGATCTTTAAATTCCGATGAAGTATATCAAGATGTATTCTGTTTGGAGCCAAACACTTATTATACATTTGAAATAAGTGATTCTTATGGAGATGGTTTAGTTTCTGAAGGGTATAGTATTGTGATTTGCGGAGAAACAATTGCTGCTGGTGCAGATTTTGATGATGGCGAAATAGTAAGCTTTATTGCAGGATGTGATCAATCTTTAGAGGTAGGTTGTACCGACCCAATAGCTTCCAATTATAATATGGAGGCTATTGTAGACGATGGTTCTTGTTTAATTCTTTCCCTAAATGATTTAAGCTATAACATATTAATCTACCCTAATCCTGCAGTAAATAAAATAAAAATTGAGCTTGCGGATCTAGAAGTTAAAACTATTTTAGTTAGACAAATGGATGGGAAAGTTGTGAAGTCGCTTTCAGATATAGGTTCTGAAATTGAATTCAATATTGCGGATTTAGATGCGGGCTATTATTTAATGACTCTAAATTTAGAAAATGGATTAACGATCACTAAGTCTATTATTGTGATGTAAATCAAAAAAATATTCAGTTTTAAAGAGCCGCTTTATGCGGCTCTTTTTTTGTTTAAAAAAATTAAAATTCATTTTGAATCCTTTCAAATGTACCATAAAGCGGGTGCAATTGAAATTATTACACACCTAGGGGGTTTTGGAGGGGGTCTTTTTTTTTGTAATTATTTGTTTATTACATAATCTTACACTCAGAAATAAAACTAGCTGTATTGTTAAACGTAAACTTTAGGCATTATGAAAAAACTACTTACATTATTTTCTTTTTTTAGTGTTGGACTATTTGCCCAAACTACTCATTTGAATACATACCAACAAAAGACCTTAAAAACAGAACGCTTTGCTCGACCTGTAAATACAGGCGTCAACCACACCTTACTTATTCTAGGTTCGGCTTGGGAAGTATCTCCAGAGCTTGGAGATGAAATCGCAGTATATGA
>CAJWJW010000013.1 GCA_913041775.1 uncultured Flavobacteriales bacterium | reverse complement strand
CAACGGTGGTGTATTTGGTTCTATGCTTTCTACGCCAATTATAAATCCTCCACAATCTGCTATTTTAGGAATGCACAATATTGTTGAGCGTGCTATGGTTGTAGATGGAGAAATTGTTATCCGTCCAATTATGTATGTAGCTCTTTCTTACGATCACCGTATTATCGATGGACGTGAGTCAGTTGGTTTCTTATGTGCCGTTAAAGAAGCGCTAGAAAATCCTATCGAACTACTTTTAGATGGTGAAGTAAATATAAAACAGAGTTTAGGTCTGTAAAACCTATTAAGAAATTAAATTAAACCTCCTCCGAGTAATCGCTGGAGGTTTTTTGTATTTATTACATACGATATAGACTTATTTGAATGCTTTAAATACCGTAACATTCATATATTGAGATATTTAGGTATTTGTTGTTAACATTCATTTAACAAGTTTCAATTTTGTGCTGAATAGAATTGCGCTACATTTGTCAAGAATTTTAGCGATAAGAAAAATGATTCCAAGAATAAGATTTCAGAACAAAGAGCAAGTGCCTTTTGTTAAAGAATTAAGAAAAAGGGTAAATGGTTATTTTAAAGAGAATAAAATCTCAAGAAATGCCAATAGTCATATGGTTGTGAAATCTATTTCTATGTTCTTAATCTACCTCATTCCTTATGCACTCGTATATACAGGAATCCTTTCTGGCCTATGGGCTTTTACTTTAGCTCTAACCATGGGTGTAGGAATGGCTGGTATTGGAATGTCTGTTATGCACGATGCCAATCACGGTGCGTATTCTTCAAATCCCAAAGTAAATAATCTAATAGGTATTTGTATTCACCTTATTGGAGGTGATGTATACAACTGGAAAGTACAACACAATATATTACACCATACTTACACCAATATCGATGGATTAGATGGTGATATACATCAAGATCCATTATTAAGACTCTCTTCTGAGCAAAACTGGGGTAAGGGACATAAGTTTCAACATATCTATGCATTTTTCTTATACACGTTAGGAACGCTTTTGTGGTCTGTATTAGATTTTGTTCAATACCGTAGATTTACCAAAATGGGTTTGAGTCCAGAAGGTAAATTGGATAAGACGAAACAGTTTAAAAAACTACTTTCGTACAAACTCGCCTACTGGGCATTTATCTTTGCTTTACCAATGATCTTTTCTCCATTTGCTTGGTGGCAAGTGATTTTAGGTTGGTTGGTAATGAATATGGTTGCAGGGTTTATCTTAACTGTTACTTTTCAATTAGCACATGTTGTAGAAGGAGTTTCATTCCCTATACCTTCAGACGAAGGGAAAGTAGAAAATGAATGGATGATACACCAATTAAAAACAACAGCAAATTTTGCAAAACATTCCAAGTTAGTAACCTGGTATGTTGGGGGATTAAATTTCCAAATAGAACACCACCTATTTCCAAATATTTGTCACGTACATTATAAAAAATTGTCTCATATCGTAAGAGCTACAGCTGAAGAATACGGTATTATATACAATGATAAAAAGACCTATTTTGCTGCAGTTCGCTCTCATTATAAAATGCTAAAACAACTCGGTGAAAAACCAGTAGTTTCGTAGTTTTACAAATTAGAATCTAATTAAGTGCCACCTTTAAAAGTGGCCTTTTTTTTGTCCTGTCACAAAATCTAATACTACCTATTGTTCTTATGTCTAAGTCTTTATTTTACATAGTACTGCTGAGCTCCTTTTTTAGTTTTGCAGAAAACTCCTTCGAGACTGATAGTTTAAAGCACTGGTCTCGTTCTGCTACGACAGCTTTAAACTTATCACAAGTAAGTTTTAGTAATTGGTCGGCGGGTGGACAATCTTCTATTTCGGCTACTGGCTTAATGAAATGCGCAATAGGATATAAAGATTCTACTAAAATTTGGGACAACTCTCTAGACTTAGCTTTTGGTATAATTCGTCAGGGTGATATTGGTAAAGTGGCCAAAAGTGACGATCGCATAGAGTTGAACAGTTCTTATGGTAGATCCGCTTTTAGTAAATGGTATTATAATATGAGTTTTAATCTAAAATCTCAGGTTGCTAATGGTTATAAAAGTCCAACCGATTCTAAATTAATTTCTGGTTTTTTGGCACCTGCTTACAGTTCTATTTCTATTGGACTGAGTTATAAAAGCACCAATAGAACTCTTAATTTACAAGTACTTCCTTTGAGTGGTAAAATCACCTACGTTAACAATAGTGATTTGGCCGATGCTGGTGCTTTTGGAGTAAAGCCAGCAGTGTATAATGAGTACGGTGTTTTAGTACGGTCAGGAGATCGTACACGTTCGGAATTTGGTGGAGCACTAAAACTACAGTATAAAAACACGCTTTGGGAAAATGTAAATTTAGATACAAAAGCGACTTTATTTTCAAATTACAAAGACCAAGGAATTAGTGTAGATGTAGATTGGCAATTGCTATTACTCATGAAAATTAATAAATACCTGAGTGCCAATATTACCACACATTTAATTTACGATGAGGATATAGATATTGCTTTAGATTTGGACGATGACGGAGTCTTTGAAAGCTCAGGACCAAGGGTGCAGTTTAAAGAACTGTTTGGTTTAGGGCTTAGTTATTCATTTTAGGAAACAGTATTTGTTTTCTCTATCAACATACGTATTAGCGTTCCAATATACAGTTTAAGTGGTACAGAGCTACCTCTAGTTCTGTTACCTTATCAAAGACTAAGCTGAGTTTATTATTCCGCTCCTTCATAATACATGCTTTAGGATTGGATTGTATATAATTGAGCACTGACTTAAATTTTTCAGATTCAAAAAAGTTTGATTGTGGATTTGCTACAAAATAGGTGATCATTTTATTCGCTTTCAATACAATTTTCTCAAATCCTAAATCTCTCCCTATCCATCGAAGTTTTATCGATTGAATTAGTTTTTCTACTGATGGAGGTATAGGTCCAAAACGATCGATAATATTCTTTTCGAATACACTCAAGTCTTTTTGGTTTTCTAAATTGTTAAGGTCTTTATAGAGTTGTAATCGTTCAGAAATAGAATTCACATAATTATCTGGAATAAGAATCTCCATATCTGTGTCTATCTGACACTCGTCTACAAAGAATGAGTCTGTATTCTCCTTTTTATATAGATCTTTAAACTCTAATTCTTTAAGCTCTCGTACCGCTTCATTTAATATCTTTTGATACATCTCAAAGCCTATGTCAGAAATAAACCCTGACTGTTCTGCGCCCAAAATATCTCCTGCACCACGGATTTCTAAATCGCGCATTGCAATATTAAACCCTGCCCCTAAGTCCGAATGTTGTTCTAATGCCTGAATCCGTTTTCTACCTTCTTCACTCATGCTTATTCGTGGTGGAGTAATTAGAAAACAAAAAGCTTTTTTGTTCGATCGTCCAACTCTACCACGCATTTGATGTAAATCACTCAGTCCAAAATTCTGTGCATTATTTATAATTATAGTATTGGCATTAGGAATGTCTAATCCACTTTCAATAATAGTGGTTGAGACAAGTACATCAAATTCACCTTCTATAAAATCGAGCATCAGTCGCTCTAATTTAGGACCTTCCATTTGTCCATGGCCAATTCCTACTTTTACATCTGGGCACAAACGCTGCACCATTCCAGCAACCTCTTTTATGTTTTCTATACGGTTGTGTATAAAAAATACCTGACCACCTCTAGAAACTTCGTATTGTATAGCATCTCGAAGAGTTTCTTCATTAAATCCTATACTTTGAGTTTGTACAGGCTGTCGGTTTGGTGGGGCTGTTTTTATGGTCGATAAATCTCTTGCTGCCATTAGCGAAAACTGAAGTGTTCTCGGAATTGGGGTTGCAGTAAGCGTAAGCGTATCTACATTGGCTTTTATGGTTTTTAGCTTGTCTTTCACACCTACTCCAAATTTTTGCTCTTCATCTACAATTAATAAACCTAGATCTAAAAATTTTACATCTTTTCCAACAATCCTATGCGTACCAATAATTATATCCACCTTTCCATCGGCTAAGTTTTTCAATGTTTCCTTTTGCTGCTTTGCCGTTTTAAAACGGTTTATATAATCTACTGTTACTGGAAAGTCTTTTAATCGTTTTCTAAAGGTTTTATAATGCTGCAGTGCTAAGATGGTTGTTGGAACTAGAATAGCAACTTGTTTATTGTCGCATACAGCTTTAAAGGCCGCTCTAATTGCTATTTCTGTTTTCCCAAAACCTACGTCACCACAAACCAAACGGTCCATTGGTAAGGCCGATTCCATGTCTTTTTTTACAGCGATTGTTGTTTTTAGTTGGTCTGGTGTATCTTCATAAATAAAACTAGCCTCTAATTCGTATTGCATGTAATTATCAGGACTAAAAGCAAATCCTTTAACAGTTTTACGTTTTGCATACAACTGGATTAAGTCGTACGCAATGGTTTTAATTTTAGTTTTAGTTTTACTCTTCGTTTTCTCCCATTGTGGAGAACCCAACTGGTGGATTTTAGGAGTAGTTCCTTCTTTGCTGTTAAACTTTGCAATTTTATGTAGGGAATGAATACTTACATATAGTAAGTCGTTGTTTCGGTATATAAGCTTTATAGCTTCTTGCTTTTTACCCTGCACATCAATTTTTTGTAAACCACCAAATTTACCTACCCCATGATCTATATGGGTAACGAAATCACCAATTTCTAGATTGGTTATTTCGTCTAGGGTTATGGTCTTTTTGTAGTTTAGAGAAGATTTTAATTTGAACTTATGATACCGTTCAAATAGCTGATGGTCGGTATAGCACAGTATTTTGTTTTCATGATCTATAAATCCTTCATGCAAGGGCAGAAGCATTGTATTGAATTTGAAATCCCCCTCTGTTTTTTCGAATATACTGTGAAAACGTTCTTCTTGTTTCTGTGAAGAACACAGAATTAAATTTTGATACCCTAGTTCTGTTTGCTCATTAAAATGAGTAATGATAAGGTCGAATTGTTTGTTGAAACTCGGTTGGAATGAAGTACTGAAGTCTATGTTTAGTCGTCCTTTTTTATGGTTACTTCCAAAGGATACTAATTTAAATTCTTTAATGGCCTTTCTAAATACTTTAGAGTTAATAAAAAGCTCTTCTGGTTTAAGGTGTTTAATCTCTCCATCTAAGTTCTCAAAAGCACTGTACGATTTAAGGTAAAGTTTATCCAACTGCCCCTCACATAAACCTTGGTCATCAGTCCACAAAGTCGCGTCGCTATCCAAATAATTAATAAAAGGTACACGAGACTCAACTATATCCTTATTCTCTACATTGGGAATAATGTTCAGTTTCTTTACTTCTAAAACAGACAGCTGCGTATTAATATTAAAACTGCGAATACTTTCTACTTCATCTCCAAAAAACTCTATTCTGTATGGTTGCTCGTTAGAGAATGAAAATACATCTACGATACCACCTCGGATAGAAAATTGACCTGGCTCTACAACAATCTCCGCATATTCAAACCCATACTCAAAGAGGGTTTCGTTTAAAAAATCAATTCCTATTTCTTCGCCAATAGTAAGTTTTAGAGTGTTTCGTGTTAGTTCCTTTTTTGTAATGACCTTTTCGAATAATGCATCCGGATAGGTAACGATACAAGAAGCTTTTCTACGAGAACTAAGTCTATTTAATACCTCAGCTCGCATAAGTACATTGGCATTGTCTGTTTCCTCAATTTGGTATGGTCTACGGTAGGATCCTGGATAGAAAAGTAAATCTTTTTCTGAAATAAACTGTTCTAAATCATTAAAAAAATAGGCCGCTGCTTCCTTGTCTTTAAGGATGAAAATGCTAGCCTTATCCGATTCATTAAAATAGCATGAGGCAACTATGCTTGCCGCAGAACCCGAAAGTCCTGATAAGTGAATTTGATTTTCTGTATTTAAAGTTTCTAAAACATTTTTGTTTTGTACACTTTGTAGATAGCCGTTAAGTAGTTCACTTTTTTTCATTGCTGTAATAACTTCACCCCAATCGGTAAACTGATCGGGGTATGTTTTATAAATAATAAGTCGTTTTACTAATGTCGTAAAACTTATTTTACGTTTAACTCAAAAAGCTAATAGCTTTCTTCATCATATTTTTAGAGCCTATAAAGAAAGGAGTACGTTGGTGTATGTCACTCGCTTTAATGTTTAATAGTCGTTCTGTTCCCCAAGTAGCAGTTCCGCCAGCTTGTTCGGCAATCATGGCTATAGGGTTGCATTCATATAGTAAACGCAATTTCCCTTCGGGTGCATCTGCTGTTGCTGGATAAATAAATACACCACCTTTAAGCATGTTTCGGTGAAAGTCGGCAACTAAAGAGCCCATAAAACGTGCAGTATGTGTACGTTTCCCATTTTCTTTAAGCGCCTTACAATAGGTTACATAATTTTGAATCCCCTTGTCTAATGAGTTGTAATTCCCTTCGTTTATAGAATAGATATTTCCATTTTCTGGAGTTTGTATAGCAGGATTAGCTAAAGCAAAAACCTCTGGTTTAGGATCGAATGTGAATGAATGAACTCCATGACCACAAGTGTAAATCAATATCGTAGAAGTTCCATACAATACATAGCCTGCAAGGATTTGTTCATAGCCGAAACGATTGAATTCTTCTGTTGTTACTTCACCTGTAACTGTGCGTTTAAAAACAGAGAAAATACTACCTACAGAAATGTTTACATCAATATTCGATGAACCATCTAAGGGGTCGGTAGCAAACAAATATTCACCAGTAGTGTTTAAAGAAATAATTTCATCGTTTTCCTCACTAGCAATTGCAGCAATATGGCCACAATCTTTTAGTGCTTCGATAAATTGATCGTTGGCAAACAAGTCCATTTTTTGTACTTCTTCCCCTTGGATGTTTTCCGATCCAGCAGCTCCTAAAACATCTAAAAGTCCTGCACGATTAATTGTATTATGTACCTTAGTAGAAGCTTTTTCAATAGCTTTTAAAATAGATAATATATCAACTGGATTTTCACTGTGTAAAGAGGGGTTTTCTTCTACAAACTGATTTAGAAGTACTAAGTTTTCAGATTTCATCTTTATATAAGAGTTTATTCGAGTTTTATACAAATACCATTAGTATAGCCAGTAAATAGGTCCATTTTTGTTAAGGTTTTTGGACCGAAATTCACACCATGCAGGTCTATTTTATCACTAAAGAAATAGCTTAGTTCCGATGATAAGATAAATCCAATGTGTGGTGTGAAAAATATTCAAAATCCAAGACTATTGGTATATAAGCGGTTTTGAAATTTAATTTGCTATCGGGTACAGAAAAGTGATCTGGATGCAAGTTTACTTCCGAAGATATAACCCCTAAACCTCTTGCTATATTGATTTTAAATACTCTAGAATTAGACTCTTTAGTATTGTTTAGTTGCTTTTTCACCAAGAAGCCATATGCTAAGAATTTATTGCTGAAGGTATTGTTTGACGTATACTCGTATTCACTATTGTAGACGTCTCCTTGTCCATGGATTTGTCTAGTACTCACTTTTGTACTCACCGTAATACCTCTGATTATGTGTTTTTTTAGACTGAAGTTTTTAGTAAACGATTGCTTTTCTGTAGCAGTACTTAAATCTCCACCAAAGCCTATAATCCCACAAGTAAAACTACCACTGAAGTCATTTTTGTATGCGTTTTTAAATAAGCCTGCTTTGCGGTTTACTGTAGTTGAATTAGCTTGTCTTTGTGCGGAAGCTTGAATCGTTAAAACACAACTAAATAGAATTAAAAGTATCTTTTTCATACTTAATTAAATTTATAACACATCCCTAAATTAAACATTAGCTGGTTATCTGGACCATTACCAGAGACTTCAAAAAGATCTATTTTATCACTGATGTAAAGATTGTTATTCACAGAAGCCATAAAACCAAACCCTTGTCTTAAATAGTAAGATGCCTCTATACCCAAAGGAAAATAAACAGAACTAATAGTCTCATGTTCTTCTGGATCTAAAGTGTTTGTGTTTGGGTCAAATAGCTTAACATCTGCAACATAATAACCTGCTCCAAGTAGTAAATGAACTTGTGGAAGTGTTTTGCCTGTTTTTACGTTTTCAGATTTAGAAATCGCTTTTCTGTAGGCTATATGACCTTGTAAGTATTGGCTTCTAAAATATCGATTAAAACTAGGTTCGTCAAAATCGGACTCTCCACTATTTTTACCTACTGTTACTGCCAGTTGGTATCCATTTTTATTATTTTTCTCTTTGTTAAATCTCATCGATAGTGCTACGTTAGGTAAGTACTGCTCGGATGAGAAGTGTCTTAAGTCACCTAAGAATAATGTGTTACCATACGAAAAAGAGCCATTCCATTTTATGTTTTGGCTAGTCTTGTCTTTATCCATTGTATTAAACTTAGACTTTCTTTGGGCTAAAAGAGTTGTGCTACAAAAGAGTAAAACTGAAAGTAATAGTGCGTTTTTCATTGTTCAGATTGAAAAATTATTCAACAAAGATAAGTTTTATGAGCACTTAGCAATTAAAAATAATAATGAACAATTGGAAAATAGGTCTAGTAACTTGAATTATGTACTTGTGTGAAAAATTGAACATCAGTTTGTTTGACTTATTTAGCTCCCAGCGATCTAGATCTAGTTGTGATTCTTTGCTATGTGGTATTCCTTTGTGAATTAAATTTCAGTATTCGAGAATCCCATTTTAATATTTTCGTTTAAGAAATTCTGTTGTTTTTTAAGCACAATGGTTCTATCTCAACACTCAAAATAATTAGTTAGACTCCATTAGTATTGCTTTAGTTATGCACTCTATTGTCATAGCGATACACTCAAATCATAAATCATTTTTTAACAATTTCAAACATTATTAACTAGTCATTAAATGTATCTTGCTGAACTTATAAATTACAGCTCATGAAAAAACTATTGACCGTTTTGTTTGCTTTAGCTTTAACGAGCTCTTGCGTACAATCTCAACATAAACATTCTATGGATTATAAACATACCAATAAGCTTATCGACGAAACTTCGCCGTATTTACTCCAGCATGCGCACAACCCGGTAAACTGGTATCCTTGGGGAGAAGAAGCATTTGAAAAAGCGAGAGCTGAAAATAAATTAGTAATCGTTAGTATCGGTTATTCTGCTTGTCATTGGTGCCATGTTATGGAACATGAGAGTTTTGAAGATGACTCTGCTTCTGCTGTGATGAACGATCGATATGTATGTATTAAAGTCGATAGAGAAGAACGCCCAGATGTAGATCAGATTTACATGAACGCTGTACAGATAATGACGGGTAGGGGTGGTTGGCCTTTAAATTGCATCGTCTTACCCGATGAAAGACCTATTTGGGGCGGAACATATTTTAGAAAAGATAAATGGATTAATCAGCTTAATCAAATAGCAGATTTTTATGAGGCTCAACCCGAAAAAGCTATTGAATATTCAGACAAACTTACACAAGGAATAAAACAAAGTGAGTTGGTGGCTTTAAATGCTGCCGAGCCTAACTTTACGAAAGATATGCTCCAAGGTGTATATGATTCTTGGGAAAAACACTTCGACACTATCGAAGGAGGACCAGATAGATCTCCTAAATTCCCAATTCCTAATAATTATCAATTCTTACTTCGTTATGGACATCTTAGTGGTAATAATGCTGCTTTATCTCAAGTGAAATTAACGCTTGATAAAATTGCTTACGGCGGAATCTACGATCATTTAGGTGGAGGGATTACCCGTTATTCTACCGATAAGTTATGGAAAGTTCCCCACTTCGAGAAAATGCTCTACGATAACGGTCAAGTAATTAGTCTGTATTCCGAGGCATATCAGAAATTTAAAGACGAAGATTATAAAAACTTAGTTTATGGTACTCTCGAATTTGTAGAACGTGAATTAATGTCTAAAGAAGGCGCTTTTTACTCTGCTTTAGACGCTGATAGCGATGGAGAAGAAGGGAAGTTTTATGTTTGGAAAAAAGAAGAATTACAGAGGCTTTTAGGTGAGAATTACGACTTGTTTTCCGATTACTATAATGTGAATAGTAAAGGCTACTGGGAACATGATAATTATATTTTACTTCGCGTTCAGGACGATAAAACCCTAGCTAAAAAACACGCACTTTCGGTGGGAGACTTAAAAGCTAAAATGGCCGATTCAGAATCTATTCTTATGAAAAAAAGAGATACTCGAATTCGTCCAGGACTAGACGATAAAACTTTAACCTCCTGGAATGGTTTAATGTTGAAAGGGTATGTTGATGCTTACCTAACTTTTGGAGAACAACATTTTTTGGACATCGCTTTAGAAAATGCAAATTTTATAGTAAACAAACAATTGCGAAAGGATGGAGGGTTAAATCATTCTTATAAAGAGGGACGTTCTACTATCAATGGGTATTTAGAAGATTATGCTTTTGTAATAGATGCTTTCTTAAAGCTCTATGAAGCTACTTTCGATGTGCAATGGCTTCAACATGCAAATGCTCTAACCGCTTACAGTATAGAGCATTTTCACGATTCTAATTCTGGGATGTTCTTCTTTACCTCCGACGAAGATCCAGCATTAATCGCACGTAAAATGGAAGTAAACGATAACGTCATTCCGGCTTCTAATTCTGCAATGGCAAATAATTTATTTGTCCTGAGTCATCACTATGGTAACTCTGAGTATCAAGAGATGTCTGTTAAAATGCTGAACAATGTAATTGATCAAGCTGACTCTTATCCTGCAGGATATTCCCATTGGCTAAACCTTCTGCTAAACCAAGTGTATCCTTTTTACGAAGTTGCAGTAGTAGGAAAAAAAGCAACAGATAAATCATTGGAACTTCACCAAACTTACATCCCTAATAAGATGTTATGTGGTTCGGTAAAAGAGAGTAAATTACCACTCCTTGAAAATCGGTATTCCAAAGACCAAACGCGTATCTTTGTATGCGAAAATAAAGTATGTCAAATGCCTACCGAAGATACGGACAAGGCCTTCCAATTGATGAAATAAAATATGATTGTAGTTACAGGTGCAGCAGGGTTTATTGGTTCTTGTATGGTTTCTAAATTAAACCAAGAGAACTTTAAAGATATTATTGTAGTAGATGATTTTTCTAGTGCAGCAAAAAACAAAAACCTCGAAGGAAAAATTTTCACTTCGAAAGTCCATCGAGACGATTTTTTTGATTGGCTGAAAGAAAATGAAAAAGAAGTGCAGTTTATATTCCACATTGGAGCGCGTACTGACACCACTGAGTTTGATGTTTATTTGTTCAATAAACTCAATCTTAATTACACCAAAAACATGTGGAATGCTTGTGTAGATTATGGCATTCCTTTATTATATGCCTCTTCTGCAGCAACCTATGGTCTAGGAGAACATGGATACGAAGATTCTCATGAGATTGTTGATCAGTTAGTCCCTTTAAATCCTTACGGAGAGTCGAAAAATGATTTCGATAAATGGGCTTTAGCTCAAGACCGTCAACCTTATTTTTGGGCTGGAATGAAATTTTTTAACGTTTATGGACCGAACGAATTTCATAAAAGTAGAATGGCCTCTGTAGTTTACCATACCTTTAATCAGGTAGGTGAAACTGGAGCAATGAAATTATTCCGTTCCCATAATCCAGATTTTAAAGATGGAATGCAGTTGCGAGATTTCGTTTATGTAAAAGATGTAGTAGAGGTGCTTTATTTCTTCTTACAGCACCGAAAAGATTCTGGATTGTACAATTTGGGGACTGGAAAAGCACGTGCATTCTTAGATTTGGCAAAAGCTACTTTTAATGGAATGGGTGTTAAAGATGCCATTAGCTTTGTCGATACTCCATTTGATATACGCGATAAATATCAGTATTTTACTCAAGCGAATATGCATAAGTTAAAATCTATTGGATACACAAAACCATTTCATAGCCTTGAAGATGGAGTAACCGATTATGTAGAAAATTACCTACTTACGAATCGTTATTATTAATGGTGCTTCTTTAATCCTTAGGACATTTGAGTTGCATCTATTCATGCTTTTGAAATATAGTAATTAACAAAAAACACGTATATTTGTTCTGATTTTAGTGGGTCTTGGGTGTATTAAAATACTCATTCATTAGTATTAAACAATAAAATTAGCATTGATGATTATTTCAAAAGAAAACATAGATTATCTAAACGCAGTCGTAAAAATTGAACTTACCGCTGTTGATTATCAAAGTCAGGTAGATGCTAAATTAGCAAATCACAGAAAAACGACCGATATGGCAGGTTTCCGTAAAGGAAAAGTGCCTATGGGAGTTATAAATAAGCGCTATGCGATTCCTGTAAAAGTGGAAGAAATTAATCGATTACTTTCTGATTCTCTTACAAAATACATAATCAAAGAAAAACTTTCTATTTTAGGTAACCCTTTACCAAAAGATGGCTTTCATATAAACTGGGAAAAACAAGACGATTTTACTTTTGAGTACGAAATAGGTTTAGCGCCTACATTTGAAGTTGACCTTTCGAAGAAAAATAAGGTTGATTACTATATTATTAAGGCTGACGATCCTATGATCGATCACTATGCCTACGATATTGCTAAGCGTTATGGGAAAATGTCTAGTCCAGAGAAGGTTGAAGAAAAGGATTTAGTTTACGGTACTTTCTTAGAGTTAGATGAGCAGGGTAACGAATTCGAAACAGGTTTAAGTAACCAAGCTTCTATTTCTTTAGATACTTTGAATACTGATAAATTGAAAAGTGAATTTATTGGTTCTTCAAAAGGAGTTATTGTAGAGATAGACCCTAAAAATTCGTTTGTTACAGATACAGATGTTGCTTCTTTATTGGGGATTAAAAAAGAGTCTTTCGATTCTCTTACCTCTAAATTCTCTTTCACTATAAGTAATATTAGTCGTATGGAGCCTGCAGCTTTAAATGTAGAATTATTCGATAGGATGTATGGTGTAGGAGTCGTGAAAACGGAAAAAGAATTTAGAGCTAAAATTGCGACCGAAGCAGAAGCTATGTTCGTCGGAGAATCTGATCGTAAATTCCAAAACGATGCTATTGAATACCTGTTAGAAAAAACAGTGTTTGAGCTTCCAGAAGAATTCCTTAAACGTTGGATGGTGACTGTTTCAGAAACACCTATTACTTTAGATGAAGTCGAACAGCAATTTGTTGGTTATAAAACATCTCTTAGATGGCAAATTATAGAAAGCAAAATAGCTAAAGACTATAAACTTAATGTTACCCGAGAGGAAGCTCTTGGAGAGACTAAAAAGTTGATTTCAGCTCAAATGGCTCAACACGGACAATCTTCTCCAGATGATGCTATGCTAGAACAATATGCAAATCAAGTATTGGCAAATAAAGAAGAAGAAAAAAATATTTACGATCGCGCTTTTGCTTCCAAAATGACTACTTTCTTTAAGGATACTTTAGCCTTGAACTCAAAAGATATTTCTTATGGAGACTTCAAGAAGTTAGCACATGTATAATTACCGATTTTTTAGGACTAAATGCGTAGTTCTATACTATGCATTTTTGCTTAGTTACAATAATTTAAATATTACCCACGATGTATTCAAACGATGAGTTTCGAAAATTCGCTATCAAAGACCAAGGAATAAGCAGTACGACTTTAGATTCTTTTACGTCTATGTTGAATAACTATATTTCTCCTACCATTATAGAAGAACGCCAAATGAACGTTGCTTCTATGGATGTATTTTCTAGACTTATGATGGATAGAATTATATTCTTAGGAGTTCCTATAAACGACTATGTAGCGAATATTATTCAGGCTCAATTGTTGTTTTTAGAATCTGTAGATGCCAAAAAAGACATTCAAATTTATTTAAACACTCCTGGTGGTGGTGTTTATGCAGGCTTGGGTATTTACGATACTATGCAATATATAGCACCAGATGTTGCTACAATTTGTACAGGTATGGCTGCTAGTATGGGAGCTGTATTGCTTTGTGCGGGTGCCGAAGGTAAACGTACAGCTTTAAGACACTCTCGCGTAATGATACACCAACCTCTAGGTGGTGCACAAGGACAAGCCTCGGATATCGAGATTACTGCTCGTGAGATTCAGAAATTGAAAAACGAATTGTACACTATTATCTCCGAGCATTCAGGGAAACCTTTTGATGAGGTATGGAACGATAGCGATAGAGATTTCTGGATGACTTCTGCTGAAGCTAAAGAATACGGTATGATCGACGAAGTTTTGATTAGAACGAAATAGTAAGAATATATTCAGACACAAAAAGCCTCTCGAATTTCGAGAGGCTTTTTGTGTGCTTATCTTTAAAACTAGTTTAATCCACATCTTCAATAGATCGTTGGATTAGTTCTTTATTGAAACATCTCCTTGACTTTGTCAAAGAACGATTTATTGTTCTTGTCTGGGTTTGGTTGGAAGTTCTCATGATCTCTAGCAGATTCAAAGAATTTATTTTGTTCTTTAGTTAGCTCCTGAGGAGTCCATACATTTATGTGTACCAACAAATCTCCAGCACCATATCTATCTACACTAGGTAATCCTTTGCCACGAAGACGTAAAATTTTACCTGATTGTATTCCCGCTTCGAGTTTAATTTTCACTTTCGACGAAATGGTTTGTATAGCCGGATTAGCTCCTAAAACAGCATCTGTATAGCTAATGTACAAGTCGTAGTGTAAGTTCTTCCCGTCGCGTGTTAAGCATTCGTGTGGAATCTCTTCTATCACTACAATTAAGTCTCCAGCAACACCACCACGAGGGGCAATATTTCCTTTTCCAGAAACAGATAATTGCATGCCATCTTCTACACCAGCAG
>CAJWJW010000012.1 GCA_913041775.1 uncultured Flavobacteriales bacterium | reverse complement strand
TACGCTTTCTATTCGAAGGTTGGAATGTTCTTTTCATCTCTTTTTATCTAATGTTCTTGTTCCCTAACAGGGCTGCAAATATAAAATCATTTTTTGTTTTTCGCAACAACAAAAAGGTTTTTTTCTGCAATGAATAACTTACTTTTGCATCAACAAATAAGATACATATGTTCGGAGGCAAAAATAAGAAAACAGAAAAGATAAAACTAAAGAAAGGTAGTTTTAAAAAGTCACTCAAAATTTTTAAATACCTAAAACCCTATAGATCGTCTTATATACTAGGAATGCTGTTCCTTTTACTCTCTAGTTTTGCATCATTAATCTTCCCAATGTTTATTGGTGAAATGGTCGATGCAAGCCAAAAATCGATGGAAAGTATAAACCAAATGGCTTTATTACTGTTCGGTTTATTTACGCTACAAGCGATATTTTCTTATTTCAGAATCGTTTTATTCGTAAATGTTACCGAAAAGTTCCTTGCAAAACTACGTCAGGCGACCTACGAACACCTTATTCGTTTGCCAATGAACTTCTTTAATAAGCGTAGAGTTGGAGAGTTAAATAGTCGTATTGCTTCGGATATTTCTTTATTACAAGAAACCTTTACTACTACGAGTGCAGAATTTATTAGACAGTTAATTATCATTTTTGGTGGAATCATTCTTTTAGGCTTTACCTCTATCAGATTAGCTGGTTTTATGCTCTCTATATTCCCTGTAATTATTATTGTAGCCGTTATAATAGGTCGTAAACTTCGGGCTTATTCTAAAACTGTTCAAGATCATATCGCGCATTCCAACACAATTGTAGAAGAAACCCTACAAGGAATTACCAACGTAAAGGCTTTTGCAAATGAGTTATTTGAGTCTATGCGCTATAAGAACACTACAGAGCATATTGTTACAGTTGCAATTAAAGGCGGGCGACTTAAAGCTGCTTTTGCATCCTTTATTATCTTAGGGATATTTGGTGCTATTGCTGCTGTTATATGGTATGGAGCACGACTTATTTACCAAGGAGAAATGAGTATGGGAGACTTGACCTCATTCCTTATGCTTACTATATTTATTGGTGCTAGTATTGGAAGTATAGCAGATTTATACGCACAAATACAAAAAGCAATTGGAGCAACAGAAAAACTAATGGAGATCTTAGAGGAAACTCCAGAAGACCATACCGAAGGAGAAATTACACATACTATAAAGGGTGCTATTAGCTTTAACAATTTATCGTTTAGCTATCCTAACAGAGTAGATGTACAGGTGCTAAATTCTGTAAATCTAACTGTAGAGCAAGGACAGCAAATAGCTTTAGTAGGATCTTCGGGGGCTGGAAAGTCTACAATTACTCAGTTATTGATGCGCTTTTACCAAGGTTACACTGGTAATTTAACAATCGATAGAACTGAGATTATAGACTTACCTCTTACCGATTTAAGAAAACAAATTGCTATTGTACCACAAGACATATTATTGTTTGGCGGAAGTATAGAAGAGAATATAGCCTATGGTAAACCAGGTGCTAACCTAGAAGAAATTAAACATGCTGCTAGACAAGCAAATGCACATCAGTTTATAACCGAATTTCCGGAGGCTTACAATACTTTAGTAGGAGAAAGAGGAATACAGCTTTCGGGAGGTCAAAGACAGCGTATAGCTATTGCAAGAGCTATTTTAAAAGACCCTAAAATACTTATTCTTGATGAGGCTACCTCTGCACTAGATTCTGAATCTGAAAGCTTAGTGCAAGAAGCTCTAGAGAAATTAATGAAAGGTAGAACTTCTCTAGTAATAGCACATAGGCTAGCAACTGTTCGTAATGCAGATAAAATATTTGTGTTAGATAAAGGGCAAATTGTAGAATCTGGGAACCATGAAGAGCTAAGTAATATAGAAAATGGGACTTACAAGAAATTGAGTGACTTGCAGTTTAGAGTTTAAGTTCTAAAGAAAAACTCGTTAATCAGTAAAATTAAGCAAGGGAATAGGGTCAGATTCTAAATATACGTACATCATATATGCCTTACCAGGTATAAACACATGTAACATATCTACTAAAGAATTCCAAAAATTACCATTAACATCTTTTATAAGGAAGAAGTCATCTTGAAAACTCTCAGGCATGGCTTCTTCTATATCCTTTTCTGTAGCGCCAGTAAAGGCAACCATATTCCAACCAAGAGTTAATTGAAACTCTATATTTGAATTATAAACTTCAGAAAAGTTCAAATTAGGTGGATTAACCTCAGGATACACATACATCATATAGCCTTTTCCAGGAATTAGAGTTCCTAACATATCGACTAAGGAATTCCAAAAATTACCATTTACATCTTTTATTAAGAAAAAATCATTTTCAAAATTTAGAGGCATTGCTGAATTTACAGATGTTTCTACTGAACCTGTATACCCTACCATATTCCAACCTGAACTCAGCTGGTAGACTATTGCTTGATGAACATTAAAACTGATTGAATCAACTCCTACGAAACCATTGGCTTGGTATAAAATCTCATTAGACGACGTGAAATTTAGAACAGAATAAGTTAAGGGATCAAAAATGGTAAATGAAATTAGATCTCCATTGTTAGCTAGATTACAATCACAAAATGAATCTGTCCCAACTACAGAAATTCCAGCCATTCCAATAGAATCTATCAGTACAGCTTCAGAAACTTGCACACCATTTACAAATGCTTGAATTAACGCTCCTTGATAATCTATAAGTATTCCTGAAGAAAAGAAAATAGACATATTATTGTCTGTATTGGAAATAACAGAAGAATCTGGAGACGAAAAATAGTTAGCGGAATAATTACAAGAACCATCTTCTACAGTAGCGAATGGGTTAAATTCAATGTAATCTGAGTCGGTACAACCGGAGATATTATTTGAGCAGAAGATTTCAAATTCTAAACCAGTATTTATAGTTTGAACATCATTTACTACATATTGTAAAATTGGGTTGTAATTAATTGTGAAAATTTGTCCTTCAGACATCGCTTTTAGCAAGATTTCTTGATTTGCTAACAATCCATCTTGAATTTCAGTAACCGAATCATCTCCCCAAATAGCAAGTACTTGCTGAGCACCATCCCAAAATGAAGCACCTACACAAACCCAATTATCATCTACATTTATGAATGCGCCAATACTATCACCTACATTAAGTAGATTATTGTTTAAGGCTTCATTATGAAGTAAAACAATCATGTTGTTCCCCGTATTTGGACTTGTGAAATGAAAATCACAAGATTGAGAAACTCCTGTGTAACTAAGTACCAAGAGCAAATAGAAAAAGTATATTTTAAAGTGTATTTTCATGTGACCTTTATTTAAATACATCTTACAATTTAGTAAATTATACTATTACTTCTATAATAATGTTCAAAAAACCAAACAAATACACTAAGCCTATTGAATCAAGCTAATAACAAAGTGCTCATCAAACTTAAGTTTGGCAGTTATTTTTTCGTCGTTAACCAAAAAACCTTTTAGTATAGTGGTCTCTCCTTTAGTTAGTAATAGCTTACACTGAGCTTCGGTAAGTTTTTTTCCATATAACTCGAACGGCACAACAGTTTTACAACCTTCTTTAAATCGCTCGCAACCAAAAGCAGTTTTCCCGTGTATAATATTTCCGATTTTACAACGTGGACATTTTAAAATACTTTCTTCCTTAACTTCGAGTTCTGCAGTAAACGATTCAGAAAAGAGCAACCTTGCTTCTACTTTCTCTTCATTAAGTAAATATCCTTTAACGTAACTAGTTTTTCCTTTTGTAATAAGCTGTACGATTTGTTTCTCGCCAATTTGTTTTCCAAATTGTTCAAAAGGAATTACAAAATTACAGCCATTTTTAAAATCACTACAACCAAAAGCAGACTTGCCTTTTAAAAGTTGACCTACTTTACATTTAGGACATGCTGGGAGTGTCGTCTGCATTTTAATTTTTACGTCTGCCTCACTAAATCGATTAACCGATTGGCGGTTTTTCACATCTTTCACAACCATTGTAACTAAGGCTTCCATCTCTTTTAAAAATACTTTATAGTCGTATGTTCCTTGTTCTATATCTCTTAATTTCTTTTCCCATTGCCCTGTTAATTTAGGCGATTTTAGCAACTCATTCTGAATCGTATCTATAAGTTCTACTCCCATAGGAGTAGCAACTAGTTTCTTTTTCTGCTTTACGACATACTTTCGTCTAAACAGGGTTTCTATAACAGCAGCACGCGTAGAAGGTCTACCAATACCATTTTCCTTCATTAAATCACGAGCCTCTTCATCTTCCACCTGTTTCCCTGCAGTTTCCATTGCACGTAGCAAGGTTCCTTCAGTATGCCAAGAAGGTGCTTTAGTAGATTTCTCATCTAAAATGGGTTCATGTGTACCACGCTCGCCAACTTTAAAATCAGGCATTATTGTATCGTCTCCATCACCGGTAGATTCTTTACCATAAACAATACGCCAACCTAAATCTATAATTTGTTTACCATTAGCTTTAAAAGCCACCGTATTTGCAAGTCCTTTTACAGTCGTATTAGAAACCGTACAATCTGGATAAAATGCAGCAATAAATCGCTTACTTATTAAGTCGAATACCATTTTCTCATTATAAGACAATCCACTAGTAGGATTCTGTCCTGTTGGAATTATAGCATGGTGATCGGTAACTTTTTTATCGTTAAAAACCTTTTTAGATTTCCGGATAGACTTTCCTAAAAGGGGACTTATTATACTGTTATAAACTTGCAAGCCTTTAAGTATTCCTTCAATTTTAGGATATACATCGTTGGGTAAAAAAGTTGTATCCACTCTGGGATAAGAGCAAAGTTTTTTCTCGTATAAACCCTGTATAATTTTTAATGTTTCTTCGGCAGATAAATTAAACCTGCTGTTACATGAAACTTGCAAAGAGGTTAAGTCAAATAAACGTAAAGGGCTCTCTTTTCCTTCTTTGGTCTCATTAGAAAGGATTTCAAAATCAGACTGAGATATTAATTCTAATTGCTGCTTAGCTTTGGCGAAATCAATAAATCTACCAGATTCTGCATTAAATAAGGTGTTTTTATACTTTGTTTGAAGAACCCAATAAGGACTCGGCTTAAAACACTCAATCTCTTTCTGACGATTTACAATCATTGCCAAAGTAGGTGTTTGGACTCTACCAATAGACAAAACCTGTTTCCCGTTCCCATAGCGTAGGGTGTATAAACGAGTTGCATTAAAACCCAATACCCAGTCGCCAATAGCTCTAGCTTTACCAGCATTGTAGAGCTTATCGAATTCACTACCATCTTTTAACTTAGAAAAACCTTCTCTTATAGCTTCGTTGGTAAGTGAGGAAATCCACAATCGTTCTATAGGTTTTGTATTTCCGGCATGCTCTAATACCCATCGCTGTATTAACTCTCCTTCTTGACCAGCATCACCACAATTAATAACAGTAGTACAAGACTTAACTAAATATTTAATAACAGCAAACTGATCTTTCACCCCTTTATTATCTATCAATTTTATCTCGTAAGCAGGAGGTAAAATAGGCAAATAACTCAAGTTCCATGGTTTCCACGATGGATTGTACTCATGGGGCTCTTTAAGTGTACAAAAATGACCAAAGGTCCAAGTTACCAAATAGCCATTACCTTCGTAATAACCATTCTTTTTTTCCTTGGCACCAATTACAAGAGCTATTTCTCTTGCTACACTTGGTTTTTCTGCAATACAAAGCTTCATAACATTCCTTTATTGAAGATTCGAAATTATAAAATATAAAGACATTAATAAGCGATGTGAATAAGTTATTAAAATTATCCTTTTTAGTAGATTGCAGTATAACTAATAATTGGTAAAACTTCTATTTTTAGATGAAACAAACAGAACTAAAAGAATTTCTTGACGAAAAAGTAGCCCTTTATTTAAAGCCCAATTTTGTAGTAGAAGATCCAATTGCAATACCTCATCAGTTTTCAAAAAAGGAAGATGTTGAAATAGCTGCCTTTTTAACAGCTACTATTGCATGGGGACGTAGGCCTATGATTCTAAAAAATGCGCAAGAAATGATGCGTATAATGGATCATAGTCCGCATGAATTTATACTAAATGCTAATAATAAAGAAATTGAGCAAAGTCTAAATTTCTGTCATCGAACATTTCAAGGAGTCGATTTACAAACATTTATTTACGCATTACGCAATATATACCAAAACCATAATGGATTAGAAGCCTGTTTTCACACCGAAAAAGAAGACATGAGTGCCGGTATTTCAAGTTTTAAACAAACTTTTTTTAGTATTAATCATCTTTCTAGAACACAAAAACATGTTTCTGACCCCCTAAAAGGTTCTGCATCAAAGAGACTAATTATGTTTTTACGATGGATGGTAAGATCAAATAATGAAGGGGTAGATTTTGGTATTTGGAAAACCTTAAATCCTAGTCAGCTATCGTGTCCCTTAGATGTTCACACAGCTAATGTAGCTCGTAAACTAGGCTTAATAACAAGGAAAGCAAATGACTGGAAAACAGTAAAAGAGTTAGACATACACTTGAGGAGTTTTTGCAAAGAAGACCCCTCAAAATATGACTTCGCTCTTTTTGGTTTAGGAGTTTATGAGAAATTTTAGTCATTCAACTTTCACAGGTCTATAAAAACTTTAACTTTGCTTTTTAATGAAATTACTGGAACCATACTTCCTCTACGCTTTTCTGGCTTTAGCCATCCCTATCCTCATTCACTTATTTTCGCTACAAAAACATAAAACAATTTTCTTTAGTAACGTGTCGTTTATGAGACAGTTACAGCAGAAAAAAAGCACGATAAGTAAGCTTCAAAAGTTGCTTTTATTATTTGTTAGACTACTACTACTCTCTGCCATAATACTTGCGTTTTGCGAACCCTATATCAGTAAAAAGGAAGCATCGACACAAACAAAACACCTCGTTGGAGTTTATATCGACAACTCTTTTAGTATGGGTGGCAACAATGACAAAGGACAGCTTATAGAACAGGCGAAGAATCATGCAAGGTCTATTTTAAATGCCCATAAAGGAAAGGATGAGTTTGTTTTTCTAAACAATGAATTACTAGGTAAACATCAACGGATTATAGACTATAATGACTGTATTGAAGCGATAGACAATACTAAGATTGCTCCAAATCTATTGCCATTAAAGTCCGTTATAAATCGATTTAAATCAATTATTAAAAACCAAAGTAATAAACAGTCGGAACTTTACTTAATAGGTGATTTTCAAAAAAGCAGTAGCTCAGAAGACTTTTACACAGACCACACAAATACAAGTGTTCATTTATTACCTATTAGTTCTTATCCACAGGCTAATTTATCAATCGATACTTGTTATTTAGAAAACCCAAACCATACACTTGTACAGCAAGAGACTTTATACTTTACAGTATCGAACACTTCTAATGAACTCATCGAAAACCTCAATATTAAGCTGTTTATTAATGGAAATCATAAAGCTTTAAGTACCTTAAAAGTTGAAGCCAACTCTAGTACAGAGGCAAAATTAATTTTCAATAATCATACTACTGGACTTCAGCAAGGATCTATAGAGCTTAGTGATGCAAAGATTTCATTCGACAATCGTTTGTATTTTAACTACCAAGTTGAATCCTCCACAAAAGTACTTTCCATACACGAGGAGGTAGCAAACAAATCCTTAGTCTCATTATTTAAAGACCCAATTTTTGAATATGCAAGTGAGAAATTAGGACAACTAAACTTCTCGAAATTTAAAGAACATCAATTAATTATTCTTGAAGACATTTCGAATCCAACTACCGGCTTTATAAATAGCTTAAAGGAATACACCAAACAAGGAGGTAATATCTTAATTATACCCTCAAAAGAATTAAATCTAAACTCATATAAGGCTTTAGCTTCGGCATTAAACATCCCTAAATTTACAAAGGAGAATACTGGGAAAGTTCAAATTTCTAGCATTAACAAAAATCATAAGGTATTTAAAGATGTCTTCGAAAAACAAGTAAAAGATAGTGATTATCCCGAGGTGAACTTTTATTATAGTCTAGACAATTCTTATAATAATACCGAAGAAAATATACTTCTGTTAAATAGTAAAGAAGCCTTTTTAAATTCTTATAAATTAGGCCTTGGTTCAATCTATCTTCAAACATCTCCATTAACTGGTGATGCAAACAAATTAGAAAATCACGCATTATTTGTACCCTTACTATACAATATAGCTACTCAAAGTACAAAGCTTAATCAATTGTATTACACCTTAGGGAAAGACAGACTTATTTCGCTTACAGAAATGCTAACACAGCAACAGTGGTCCCTAAAAAAAGACAGTATTTTAGACTTCATACCAGAAGTAAGAACGGTAAACCAGCGTATACAAATAACCGTTCCTAGCGTACTAAATAAAGATGGATTCTATAGCCTAAGTAATGGACGTGAGGAAAAGATACTTTCCTTTAATTACGACAGACAAGAAAGTGTACTTACTGCTTGGGAATTAGAAGAATTGGAAGGAATTAGTAAGCAATATCCCTCACTAAATGTATGGCATAAAGAAGGGCTAGAATTAGAAGAAGCACTAAAAGAAAACCGTAGCGGAAGACCACTATGGCGTGTATTTATTCTACTAGCACTTTTCTTTATTCTAATAGAGAGTTTACTACTTAAAAATTGGAAAAAAAAGGCTCAAATTAATCTAGAGAACTAAAGCTACATATGAAAATCCTCATTAAAAAAGCAACCATTTTAGACCCTAGTTCTAAACACAATCTGCAGGAGAAAGACCTACTTATAGAGAATGGTATTATTCAGTCTATAAAAGATAGTATTACAGATTCTGAAGCGGAAATTATAGAAGCTAAGAATTTACATCTCTCGCAAGGATGGACAGATTTAAATGCTCGATTTGGTGAACCAGGTAACGAATACAAAGAGGATCTTAATAGCGGGATGAAAGCCGCAGCACAGGGTGGATTTACTCATATTGCACTCATGCCTTCTACCGAACCATGCATTCAAAGTAAAGCAGAGCTTAGTTATATACTACACCAATCGTCTCACAACATTGTAGACTTACACCCTATTGGAGCGCTTACAGAAAACCGCAAAGGAGAACAAATTACAGAGATGTACGATATGCATCAAAATGGAGCCTTTGCTTTTAGCGATGATAAACGTTCTATTGCGAATGCCAGCTTAATGAAAATTGCACTTTTATATGCCAAGAATTTCGACGGACTTATTATGTCGTATTCTTCAGAAGCAAAAATTGCAGACAAAGGGCAAATGAACGAAGGTGTAACAAGTACTAAACTAGGTTTAAAAGGGATACCTGCTTTGGCCGAGGAACTGCAATTAACTAGAGATTTACAGCTTTGTGAATATACAGAAGCAAAAATGCACTTTTCTACGATTTCTACAGCACAGTCGGTAAATCTAATTAGAGAAGCTAAGGCTAAAGGCTTAAATATTACGGCAGACACAAGCTCTTATCACCTATTATTAGACGACACTTTATTAGAAAGCTTTAACAGTAATTTAAAAGTAAAACCACCTCTTAGATCAACTGCAGATATAGAAGCACTTAAAGAGGGTCTTAAAGATGGTACACTAGATGTTATCTGTTCTGATCATTACCCACAAAATATAGAAAACAAAAAATGCGAATTTAACATAGCAGATTTTGGAATTATTAATCTAGAAACTTCTTTTTCGGCTGCCAACACAGCATTAAATGGGCAAATAGATATTAGTGACATAGTAGAAAAGCTTACTAACTCACCGAAAGGGATTTTAGGATTAGACAGTCAAATAATAGAAGAAGGAAACTTAGCAGACATAACACTATTTGACCCACTACTAAAATGGACTTATTTAGAAAAAGATATTCAATCTAAATCTAAAAACAGCCCTTTTATAGGAACAGAATTTACTGGAAAAACAATTGCCATAGTTAATAATGGGCAAATGTCTAGATGTAACTAAGTTTATTGTTTTAACCACGAACCATACAATACTGTATAATTGAATACCTCAAAAGAACAACAGCCCGCCCTTAGAGCACCTAAATGGCTTCGAACGAGTTTTGCTGTTTTGGAGAAAATCTCTCCTTTTATAACCTCTCGCATTGCTACATTTATGTTCTTTACGCCTATTCGGTTTAAGGCTCCATTACAAGAGCTAGGGTACCTAAATGCAGCAATAACAAAAACCATATCTTATAAAAACAATAAGGTAAAGGTTTATGAATGGGGAGAATCAACAAAAGCAGTATTACTCGTACATGGTTGGGCTGGTCGTGCTACACAAGTAGCACATTTGGTAGAACCACTTATAGCAGCTGGTTATAAAGTATATAGCTTTGATGCTCCAGGACATGGAAATTCTAACGGTAGACATACGCACTTTTTAGAGTTTTCTGAGATAATTATCGAACTAAACAAACAATTCTCCGATATAGAAGCTATTATCGGACACTCCATGGGTGGCTCTGCCTGTATACATGCAATAACTCAAGGATTTAATCCTAAAAAATGTATTACCATTGGTTCACCATCTAATATAGACTGGGTTTTAAATTCGTATTGCGAACAAATAAATGTGTCTGATAAAATTGTAAAAATGATTAAAGACCATTTGGAGCGAAAATTTGTGCAAGAATTTGAAGACTTGAGTCTAAGCACAATGGTGAAAAATATTAATACTCCTGGATTAATATTACATTGTGAAGATGATGTAGACGCACCAGTTAAGAGTGCTTATGAAATTCATAAGAATTGGAAAAATAGTACTTTAGTGCTTTGTCAAAATTTAGGGCACCGAAGAATATTAAAGAATAAAGACATAGCACAAACAATTATTGACTTTTTAAAATCCTAGACATGCTAAACGCACTACCTAACCTAAAAAACATAGACTCCAATAACTTTTATTTATTAGCGGGTCCTTGTGCTATCGAAAGCGAAGAAATGGCTTTTGAGATAGCAGGAAAAATTAAAGAAGTTACAGATAAGCTGAAAATACCATTCATATTTAAGGGATCTTACCGCAAAGCCAATCGTTCTCGTTTAGATTCTTTTACAGGAATAGGAGATTTAAAAGCTTTGAAAATTATTAAAAAAGTAAGCCAGCATTTCAATGTCCCTACGGTAACTGACATCCACTCTGCTGAGGAAGCTGCAATGGCTGCAGAATATGTAGATGTACTTCAGATTCCTGCATTTTTATGTAGACAAACTGATTTATTGGTTGCTGCTGCAAAAACAGGAAAAGCAGTAAACATTAAAAAAGGGCAGTTTTTATCTGCAGAATCTATGCAGTTTGCAGCAGAGAAAGTATTGGATTCAGGAAATCCTAATGTAGCTATAACAGATAGAGGTAGTATGTTTGGGTACCAAGATCTAATTGTAGACATGCGTGCTATTCCTGCATTACAAAACCTTGGGTTTCCAGTAGTTTTAGATATTACACACTCTCTTCAAACTCCCAATCAAAACACGGGTATAACAGGAGGTAAACCTCAGTTAATAGAAACAATAGCCAAAGCAGGAATTGCAGCTGGAGCAGATGGGATTTTCCTTGAAACTCACCCCAATCCTTCTGAAGCTAAATCTGACGGAGCTAATATGCTTCCTTTAGACCAATTAGAGGATTTGTTAACCAAATTAGTACGCGTAAGAAAAGCGATTCTTTAGTAGCTTTACCATGGAATTTGGGAAGGATGATTTTAAAATTGCTAGTAAAGCAGAAAACGAACGATTAGTTGCTCTTATACTGTCTGATAAGCAACATTTTTTAACCACTTTTTCTATTGCATTAAGTACAGACGACCAAATAGCTTGGAGAGCTTCCTAGTGTCTGCATAAGGTTTTACCAAAGTATAAAAAGAACTTATTACTGAGGTAGATAGAATATTTGAAGCCTTCCCCTCTTATACGCATGACGGATAAATAGGTAGTTTTATTCGAATTCTAAAAAGCATCGATTTTAATTCTGGAAATACAATTGATTGCTACATCAGAATGTTAAGAGGTGAAAACATTCCAGACTATGTGAAATTCTATAGTATATAATTATTGGCTAAAATTGCTATGTAAATACTGGAACTTAAAAATGAATTTTCAGACATTATAGAAGATGTTAGTCCTACAGGAAAACATATATGATAAGAGTAAAGGCTAAGGAATTATTAGAAGGATTAAGAAGAAACCTTTATTAACAGCGAACCTAAAACATCCCTTTACTAGAAACTCTACGCATTCCTAGAAGTCGCTCGTAGCCATAATCGTAATCGTATAAATACACAAATACATAATAATCTTGACTGGTTTGATAATAATCGCCGTCTACCTGAGATTGATTAGGAATTTGAGATTCTTCAGGCACAAACAAATAGGTGTAATTATAGTAGCCCTGCTTAAGCAATAAAGAGGTCTCATAACATTCTGCTTCTTCATTATATTTAAGTTTAGCAGATTTCTCTATACTCCAATTGGTAAGAGCTCCATATATATATACAGCTCCATTATCTACAAAAGGCTTTTGCTTTAAACAAAAATTAACCCAAACATAATCGGCTTCTGTATTGTTATTAGTTCGCTCCATAATATTGGGCACGTAATAACCTTCAATATCCTGGTAAAAACTATAGGCTTGATTTCCCCATGGATAATCGGGGTATAAAAGCACAATATGTGTGGAGTCGTGAATTATATTCTGAACACGTTCTGTAAAGAAACGAACACTTTTAGTATCGAAAAAACGGTATTCATTCCCTGCCTTAAAACTAGATTCATAATCGAAATCGTATATCAATTTCTTTTTCTCTACAAAACTAGGCTGTAAATCTATAATAACATTATCCCATCTGTGCCCTTGGTAAATAGCAATAGTTACATCCTGAATAGGATTCACATAATCTACATTTGTAAAATTGACCGTTAAGTCTATTTCGTGCTCAGTAAAACGACCACTGGCAAAAGTTGCTTGTTTAACTTCTGCTCCCACCAAAAGCTGTTCATTATAAACCATAAATCGCTTGGTAAATAATACCACATCGTTGGCATCTGGGTTGTAAACTGTAATTATATAATTTCCAGATTTGGTAAATGTAAAATCACCATTTGGGAAATTTAGTTCATAATGAACATAAGACTGTTTTGTATTAAAAGAGAATTCGTAGTTATTGATAAAGTTTTGATAGAATCCATCTAAATACTCACTTGGATGTAAATCTGAAATCGACCAATTGGCATTACAATGACGTAAAGAATACATATAATCTTGTGCATTAAAATCTAAATCGTCAAATTGCAAACGCAAAGCTTGACCAGAACCTAAAGCAATAACAGGAAATTCTAAGAGCGATTCGAAAGGTGTAAGCATACAGGTACGTACCTTATTGGAGTGTATAGAATCTTCTATATAGACCCCTCTCTCCCATTCTGGCTGAGCGAAAATATTTAGGCTTAGCAAGATTGCCAGACTATAAAACAAGGTAAATACTCTTTTCATTTTCATCAGTAATTAATGCTTAAAAGTACATTTTATTTTAGCTTAAAAGCAATATATTTACTAACGCTATCTTAAATCATTCTAAATGAATTATTCTACTTGTTAAGAACCTTTAAATCCATACTTTTGCAACTCAAAAATTAGGATTAATCAATCTCTCATAATAGGTATGTCTAAAGACATTCGTATCAAAAAAGGCGTAAGCATTAAGCTGGCTGGTTCAGCAGATCGCGTATATGCCAATATTCCAGCCTCGGAATATTACGTTGTAAAGCCGAGCGATTTTACTGGTTTAACACCAAAACTAATGGTTAAAGTTGGTGATAAGGTACAGGCAGGGTCTTCTTTATTTTTCGATAAAGAAAACCCTTCTGTGATTATTACCTCTCCTGTAAGTGGTGATATCTCGGAAATTCGTCGTGGTGAAAAAAGAAAAATTCTTTCTGTAGTGATAAAAGCTGATGCTGAAATCACTTACAAAGAATTCTCTAAAGCGGAAGCAAAAGAAGTATCGCGCGAGCAAATCATCCAACAGATGTTAGCTGCCGGTGTATGGCCATTTGTTCGTCAACGTCCTTACGCTGTTATTGCAAATCCAGCCGATATGCCAAAGGCAGTATTTATTTCTGCTTTCGATACAGCTCCATTATCTTGCGATAGTGATTTTGTTTTGCACGGTATGGAAAAAGAATTCCAAGCAGGTTTAGACATCGTAACAAAACTTACTGAAGGTAAAACACACTTAAATCTCGATGGGAATTCAAACTCTTCATCGGTATTTACCAGTGCCAAAAATGTACAGATAAACAATGTATCTGGACCACATCCAGCAGGTAATATAGGTGTTCAAATTCACCATATCGACCCTATAAATAAAGGGGAAGTTGTATGGTATATGTACCCTCAAGATGTAATTGCTATAGGACGTTTATTTAGCCAAGGTAAATACGACGCTACGCGTTTAATTGCTTTAGCCGGTTCGCAAGTAAAAAAACCTCGCTACTACAGAAGTATGCAAGGGGCTTCTATTACGACCATGACCAATGGAAACATTAAAGATGGTGATAACCGCTTTATTAGTGGAAATGTTCTTACAGGAAATCACATTGCTGAAGATGGATACTTAGGTTTCTACCACAATGAAATTTCTGTTATTCCTGAAGGTAAAGAGCAAGATTTCTTAGGTTGGTTACTTCCTGGATTCACTAAGTTCTCTTTATCTAGAACCTTCTTCTCTTGGATTAATCCAAAGAAAGAATTCGCTATCTCTGCGAACATGAATGGAGAAGAACGCGCCTATGTAGTTACCGGCCAGTACGAAAATGTATTACCTATGGACTTATACCCTCAGCACTTAATAAAAGCCATTATGATTGGTGATATTGAATTGATGGAGAATTTAGGTATTTATGAAGTTGTAGAAGAAGATTTCGCTTTATGTGAATTTTCATGCACTTCTAAAATACCTGTTCAAGAAATTCTTCGTGAAGGTTTAGACTTGGTAAGAA
>CAJWJW010000011.1 GCA_913041775.1 uncultured Flavobacteriales bacterium | reverse complement strand
CAATTCCAAATACATCTACGATCATACCACCTTTAGTACGACATTTCACAAAACCGTTAACGATTTCTTCATTATCATGAGCAGCATTAACTCTATCCCATGAACGAATAGAACGTGCCTTTCGGTGAGACAATACTAATTGTCCAGTTTTATCTTCTTGTTGGTCAATTAAAACTTCAACCGTGTCACCTACTGATAATTCAGGGTTGTAACGGAATTCGTTTAAAGAGATCACACCTTCAGACTTACCACCGATCGTGATAATTGCTTCGCGGTCGGTTAAGTTTAAAACTTTACCGTCGATAACTCCAGCTTGTGTTTCTTCTGGTAACGTAGCCTCGTACATAGTCTCGTACGACTTATACTCTTCTTTAGAGTAAAGCGCAAGACCACCTTCGGCGTAGGATTCCCAGTCAAAATCTTTTGTTTCAGCAACTACTGTTTCAACTATTGCTTCAACTACTGTTTCAACTACTGTTTCAACTATTGCTTCAACTACTACTGCTTCAACTACTGTTTCAGCAACTACTGTTTCAGCTAATGCTGTTTCAACCACAGGTGCAGCTACTGCTACATCCTTAGTTTTTTTAGCTTTCTCCTCAGACATGGAAAAAGGGGTTTTGTATTTCGGCTACGGGCAGCTTTAAAATTAGACGAAAAGATTTATATTTAAAAGGTTTCCGCCACCCTAATTAGAAAATGTCCGCAAATATACAAAATATAACGCTTCAAACCACGACATACTATCACTTAATAAACAATTCAATTTCACTTTATTATTAATACTTTTGCTGCAAAGAGAATAAAGAGATGAAAAAATTCGATATCCCAAGTTATTACCGCTCCTCCATAATTGGAAAGATTAAGGAGGTTCGACAGAAAAAAGATCCTCGAAAAAAAGATTTCTCTCCAACCATATTAGATTACGGCGTTTTAAGAGTACATATTGCACGACATTTCGGCTTTTGTTTTGGAGTTGAAAATGCGATCGAGATCTCATATAAAGCAATTGAAGAAAACCCAAACAAACGTATTTTCTTATTGAGTCAGATGATTCATAACCCAGATGTGAATCATGATTTACAAAAACGTGGTATTCAATTTATAATGGACACCTATGGAAAGCAATTGATTGAATGGAAAGAAATTCATTCTGATGATATCATTATAATACCTGCTTTCGGAACAACTTTAGAAATACTAGACCTACTCGAAAAGAAAGGAATTGAAACAAAAAAATACGATACAACCTGCCCATTTGTAACCAGAGTTTGGAAAAGAGCTGACCAGTTAGGAAAGCAAAACAAAACGATTATTATTCATGGCAAGTGCAAACACGAAGAAACCAGAGCTACCTATTCTTATAGTAAGAAAAATGGGCCTTCCATAATTATTAAGGATATGAAGGAAGCTATAGTACTATCTGAATTTATTTTAGGAAATCGTAATCTAGACGATTTTGAAAATACATTTGAAGGAAAGTTTAGCCCTAATTTTAATCCTAAAACAGATTTGGATAAAATTGGTGTTATTAACCAAACTACAATGCTGGCAAGCGAGACACAAGGAATTTCAAATTTCTTAAAAGAAATAATGCTACAGAAATTTGGTGCCGAGAATAGTAAGGATCATATGGCAGACACAAGAGACACTTTGTGCTATGCTACAAACGAAAACCAAGATTCTACTTATGGACTTTTAAAAACGGAAGCTGACTTGGCAATTGTTGTAGGAGGATACAACAGCTCGAATACATCACATTTAGTAGAGCTTTGTGAAGAAAAACTAGACACCTACTTCATCAGTAATGAAAGCGAAATTAAAAGCGCCACAGAAATACACCACTTTGATTTTGAAAATAAGAAACTATTAAAAAGCACTCATTACTTACCAAAAAAGGAAGTCTTAGACATAATCTTAACGAGTGGGGCCTCTTGTCCGGACACAGTAGTAGAAAATGTTCTAAAGAAAATTCTCAGTTACTTCCCCGAAGCAAAAACCACAGACGAAATTCTTAGTGACTTAGAAATAACGAATAAGCTCAATTAGTTATTTATGAAAACGATTAAGAACATACTAGAAATAATATGGACTGCTTGGTGCCTTTTATCAGCTACTCTAATTATAGCTATCAACTTCCCATTGATATATCTATTTATTTCAATTTGGGGAGAAAAGGAAAGTAGTATAGTCGATTACTATCTACGTTTATGCTGTAGACTTATACTTATTTCTTGGGGAATAAGAATGATTTTTAGAAAGGATCCAAAAGTTGACTTCTCTAAAGCATACATATACGTAGCCAACCACAGGTCGTATTTGGATGTTTTTATTGCTGTATTAGGAATAAAGAGTTACAAACGATTCTTAGGGAAAGCTGAGGTTTTCGATTGGCCAGTTATTGGGTTTTTAGCAAATCGACTTGGACATATACCTGTAAAAAGGCAATCTCATAATGATAGAGAGGAGAGTTTTCAGAAAATTATGCAGGTAGCTAAAAGCAATACTTCATTATTCCTATGTCCAGAGGGAGCTATTTTTATGAACGACAAATTGCTAAATGAAATGCGCAATGGCGCCTTTAGAGTGGCTATAGAAAGCAATTTACCAATCGTGGCTATAAGCATGATAAATGCGGGTGAATTATTTCCACCACATAGATTGCGTATTCGTCCTGGAATATCCGTCAACTACCTGTCGGCGCCTATCGAAACGGAAATGCTTACACTAAACGATCTAGACACACTCCGAGACAAGGTTAAAGGAGTGTTTTTAAAAAACATGTCTAAACACTATCCGAGTGGTAAATACCCAATAGAATTTGAACCCAATAAATACAAAGAATCTGTTTATCTAGACACTCATAAAAAGAGTTAGAGTCTGTTTTCTACAAGCTCAGAGCGTTAATAATTGAGTAGAAGAAATAACAGCACTACTTTCTACTAAAAAGCCATTCTTTAAAGAATGGCTTTTTAGTAGAGCTAATCGTGTATTAGCTAGAAGATTCAAAGAAAATTAGCAACTTAAACTCAATCAAAATGCTATATTTGCCGACTTATTCAAGTCGAAATTATTCACTACAACCGCTAGTCGGTTTTATAAATATATAATATATGTCGTCTAAGATTATTTACACAGATACTGACGAAGCTCCAGCTTTAGCAACAAAATCATTACTTCCTATCGTTCAAGCATTTGCCAAGCAATGTGGAATAGAAATGGAAACAAAAGATATTTCTCTTGCAAGTAGAATTCTTGCTAACTTCCCTTCATACTTAAAACCAGTACAACAGGTAACTGATGCTTTAGCTGAATTGGGTAAATTGGTTAAGCAAGCTAATGCAAACATTATTAAATTACCGAATATTTCTGCATCAGTACCTCAACTAAAAGCGACTATTGAAGAGTTACAAGCTGATGGGTTTGGTATTCCAAACTACCCAGACAGTCCTAGCAATAATGAAGAGCAGAACATAAAAGCTACCTACGACAAAATTAAAGGGAGTGCTGTAAACCCCGTATTAAGAGAGGGGAACTCGGACAGAAGAGCTCCAAAACCAGTAAAGGCATATGCTAGACAAAACCCTCACTTTATGGGTAAATGGTCTACAGACTCCGCTTCGCATGTTTCAACAATGGAATCAGGCGATTTTGCAAGCAACGAAAAGTCAGTTACGATAACTCAAGCTGGAGAAGTAAAAATACAATTAGTAAGTGCTACTGAAACTACTGTATTAAAAAAGAACATTACTGTTCTTGATGGTGAGATTATCGATGGAACACTCATGAGTAAAAAAGCATTGCTTTCTTTCTTAGAAGAACAAATTGCAGATGCTAAAAACAAAGGCGTATTATTCTCTTTGCACCTAAAGGCTACCATGATGAAGGTTTCAGACCCTATCATATTCGGTCATGGAGTAAAAGTATTCTTTAAGTCTGTGTTCGAGAAATTCGGTACTGAACTTGAACAAGCAGGAATTAACGTAAACAATGGTTTTGGAAACTTACTTAGCAACCTAGACCAACTTAGCGCTTCAACTAAAACAGAGGTAGAAGCCGAAATACAAAAATGCTTAGCTGAAGGTCCAGATTTAGCTATGGTTGATTCTGACAACGGAATCACAAACCTACACGTTCCAAGTGATATAATTATTGATGCTTCGATGCCAGCAATGATTAGAAACTCTGGTAAAATGTGGAATAAAGAAGGGAAAGCACAAGATACAAAAGCAGTAATTCCAGACAGTTCTTATGCTGGGATTTACCAAGCAACAATAGATTTCTGTAGAGAAAATGGGGCATTCGACCCTACTACAATGGGTACCGTTCCCAATGTAGGATTAATGGCACAAAAAGCGGAAGAATACGGATCGCACGATAAAACATTTGAAATTGCTGCAGCTGGAAAAGTTCAAGTAGTTGATGGTACAGGAACTGTTTTAATTGAGCATGATGTTGAGCAAGGTGATGTCTGGAGAATGTGTCAGGTAAAAGACCTGCCTATTCAAGACTGGGTAAAACTTGCTGTTAACAGAGCAAAAGCAACAAAGGTTCCTACTCTATTCTGGCTGGAAGAAAACAGAGCGCACGATGCTCAGTTAATCCAAAAAGTAAAAACATACTTACCAAAGCACAACATAGAAGGATTAGACATCCGGATTCTTTCTCCTATTGAAGCAACAAAAGTTTCTCTTAGAAGAATGAAAGATGGAGAGGATACAATTTCTGTTACAGGAAATGTATTAAGAGATTACAATACCGACCTCTTTCCAATTTTAGAGTTAGGAACAAGCGCAAAAATGTTATCTATTGTTCCTTTAATGAACGGTGGTGGATTATTTGAAACTGGTGCTGGTGGTTCTGCTCCAAAACACGTACAACAGTTTACTAAAGAAAACCACTTAAGATGGGATTCTTTAGGTGAATTTTTAGCAATTGCTGTTTCTTTTGAGCACGAAGCTGAAACAAACAACAATCCTAAGGCTAAAATACTAGCTAATACGTTAGACAAAGCAACTGTTTCTTTACTACAGAATGGTAAATCGCCTTCTAGAAAAGTAAACGAATTAGACAATAGAGGAAGTCATTTTTACATTGCAATGTATTGGGCACAAGAACTAGCTAAGCAAACTGTAGATGCAGATTTACAAGCTAAATTTGCTCCTATTGCAAAATCTTTATCTAACAATGAAACAATAATTGTAGCCGAGTTAAACACTGTACAAGGAGCTTCGGTAAGCTTAGAAGGCTATTATGCGACTAATAATACACTAGCTGCTAAGTCAATGAGACCTAGCGCTACACTAAACACTATTATAGACGCGATTTAATACTCTTAAAAGCTTACCACAAAAAAAGCCTTCGGTATATCCGGGAAGGCTTTTTTTTTGTTTAAATCGACCGTTTTGCAGTATCGTTAAATAGGTAAACTATTTAAAAGCTCAAACTGTGCGAACTCTAAATGGATCAAACTTAGCTTCATTTTCAGGGACACCACGATTGAAGACGAAGCCCTTAGCGACGGTCCTATTTCTCTACGAAGAAGACCAATAAATAGTCCAATCATCAATCACAAAACCGCCTACATTACGCTGTAAGCGAAGGGGGGGGGGTGGGTGACGGTATTGTACATTTCTAAAGGCTCGTCTATAGAGGCTAAATACCAATCTCTATAGCCATCTGATGTATAATCTAATGCCGCTTGAACTGCTGTTATACCTCTATTTAGAGTTTGGCAATTTTGAGCGAAAATGTCTGTAGTATTCTGATACTCCGTTCCTATTAGCTCTCCATCTGCTCCGCTTACATCGGAACCAAAACAACCCCATTGGCAACCATTAAAGCTGCACACAGAAGTATCACTTGCTCCTTCTGTTACATCCTCTAGTCCTGGACCTAAACCATGTTTACCTGTTTCGTTTATATAAAACAAATAACCACCTTCAATTACATCACCTATCTGAGCTGTAACAACTCCCTTACTGTCAAAACTCTGAGTCGAATTTTCGTAAGGTTTGGAACAGATAAGAAACAAAGGAAGTACTAGTAAAATATATAGTAGTTTTTTCATAATATTATTTTTTACTAAAGTAAAAAATATAAATTGATTTACTTAATAGTCATCTCCTCAAGTAAATAACCCGCACCGGCGAACTTATCAATGATAAATAATACGTAGCGTGCATCGACCATTATGTTTCTACAACGAGAAGCATCGTAATTAATATCGCTCATAGTTCCTTCCCAAGCTCTGTCAAAATTCAAACCTACTAGCTCTCCTTTAGCGTTTAAAGCAGGACTTCCAGAATTACCTCCAGTTGTATGGTTTGTAGCAATAAAGCACACAGGAAGCATCCCGTTATCATCTGCATAAGGTCCAAAGTCTTTAGAATCGTATAATTCAATTAACTTTTCTGGTAAATCGAATTCGTAATCACCAGGAACGTACTTCTCCATCATACCTTCTAAATACGTAATATGACCATAAGAGATAGCGTCTAATGGCGAAACTCCTTGTACTTGACCGTATGCTAAACGTAAGGTACTATTGGCATCAGGGTAATAGTTTCTATAATCAGGCAACACTTCCATCATCGCTTTTAAGTATGCTCTATCTACTCGATCTAACTCATCTTCTAAAGCCCGATAGTCACTATAAATAATATTTCTATAATGTGCATATAAAGACGAGGAAATTTTAAATGCAGGATCTTTAGCTAAGCGTTTTTGAATTTTCTTAGGAGAGGAGTTTAATAATTCCTCAAGTTTTTCGATACTCGAGAAATACGATTTCGAAAATACTGTTTCGCCAGAATAGGTTTTACCAGAGAAATAGTCAGGTGAAAATTCAGAGTCAGCTTGTTCCGTTTCATACTTTGCAAACAAAGCATCAAATAATAATTGATCTGTATGTGCATCGTAATTTTTAAAATGTGAAGCAATCGTCTTTTTAAAATTTTCTAAATCTTTCACATCTCCAGTGGCTACGAATTTAGATACATTATTCGCTAATTTGACAATCCCCACTCCTCTATACGCAATCTCGATAAAGTAGTCTCTAGCTAAAGCAATAGCTTCTAGTTCTGTATAAAGCGAATCGTAAACACCCAATAGTCCAGCATATTTCTCATAAGAATCATCAGAATTTACAGCATCCATAAAAGCTTGTTCAAATTCTCGCTTGCGGTTTAAGCCTTGAGTTTTTTGAATACCTGTGTTTTCTCCAATCCATTTTTTATAATAATTCGCAACACTCGCATACTTAGAAGCATACTTAATTCGCACATCATCAGAAGCTCTCATTTCTCTGTCCATAATTTCTAAAGCCGTTTTGCGAATAGAAATTTTAGCCGGATTTAAAACCTGTGTAATTTGTTTTACTGCTACAGCAGGTATGTACTCATCAGTCCGTCCTGGGAAACCATAAATCATAGTAAAGTCACCTGGTTTAACTCCTTGAGTAGAAATATCTAAATGCTTATTGGGAGTATAAGGTACATTGTCTACGGAGTATTCAGCCGGATTATTATCCTTATCCGCATAAATTCTAAAAATTGAAAAATCTCCTGTATGACGAGGCCACATCCAGTTGTCGGTGTCAGATCCAAACTTACCAATTGAAGAAGGTGGAGCACCAACCAAACGCACATCGGTATACGTTTCGGTAACAAACATAAAGTAGCGGTTCCCTTTAAAAAAAGGCTTAATTATAGCTTCGTAATGAGTCCCTTCGATTTCAACAGAAATTAAAGAATCACCTAAAGACTTTATCATCTCTCTACGGTCAGCCTCTGGCATATTTGCAATTTCATTTGCCAACACATCAGAAGTAACCTCTTTCATATACTTAATAAAAGTTGCGTTTAAGCCTTCATTTGTCAATTCTTCGGAGCGATCTTTAGCCCAAAAACCATTACTTAAATAATCGTTTTCTACAGTAGAATGGGACTGAATTTGACCATAACCACAATGGTGGTTGGTAAGTAATAAGCCTTCGCCAGAAATAACTTCTGCTGTACAACCTCCTCCAAAATGAACTATTGCATCTTTTAAACTTCCATTATTAATAGAATAAATGTCTTCGGAAGTAAGCTCTAAGCCCATTGCTTGCATCTCAGCGAAATTTAACTGTTGTAAAAACATAGGCAACCACATCCCTTCCTTAGAAGAGGCATTAAGCGAACAAAGTATAAAAATACTTAGAAATAGTCTTTTTAGGTTTTTCATTTTATTAGAAATAAGTTTCAATTTTACTTTTAAAATTAGCAGGTATTAAACAAGGTTTACCTGTAGAACAGTCTACAAACACCAAGGTTGTTTCCGCTACAGTAGCTAGCTTACCAGATGGATTCAATAATTCGTACTTAAAATAAATACGTGTATCAGGCATTTTCACCACTTTGGTTACTAGCGTAATTTCATCATCATAATACAAAGGTTTTATATACTTGAGGTTTAATTCTAAAACAGGCATTATCACACCAGAATCTTCCATAGATTTATAAGATAAACCTAGGCTTCGCAAAGCCTCTACCCTACCCATCTCCAAATACTTAGCATATTGTCCATAGTACATATACCCCATCTTATCGGTATCGGAATATAATACTCTAAATTTTATTTGATGTTCGAACATAATTGTAAATTAGTACGCGAATTTATTTAATCTTAAGCAAAGGTTATCCAAATTCACAGTTATTCTTAAAAATAAAAGCTAGTAATTTTATGAGACTATACATTAGCGTACTATTATTAACTGTTTTAATAGGCTGCAAACCAAATAGTACAATACAATTCGATATTAAAGGACATAGTATTCCGATCGATCAAGAACTAAAACCAGCTCTTTCTGTACAGGACATTTACAATCCGTATAAAATAGGATTAGATAGCATAATGAATGAAGTGCTTTGCTACTCACCCTATTTTTTAGAAAAGAAAAAACCCGAATCTCGACTAAATAATTGGATGGCAGATGTATGTTACAAACACAGCAGTATTAATTCTGAAGTTGATTTTTGTTTATTAAATTATGGAGGAATTAGGAGCACATTACCTAAAGGATCAATTACTACAAACGACATTTTCCAATTAATGCCCTTCGAAAATGAATTAGTAATTATCGAAATCCCTAGATCAAGTATGTCTAAAGTATTCGATTATTTAAAAATAAGTGGTGGACATCCAATTAGTAATCTTGAAGTAGTTATTAAAGACGAACACATTTCGCATTCCTTAGCACAAAAAAAAACCATCAAAATAGCAACCTCAGATTACTTAGCAAACGGAGGAGACAAGATGTTCTTTTTTGCAGATTCAATAGCCATGGTTAAAACAGGATTAAAAATTAGAGATGTACTCTTAATCGAGTGTAGAGACATAGACACCTTAATAAGCACTATTGATAATCGTTTTACATATGAGTAATAGAAGGAAATTTATACAGCAAATAGCAAGTTTAGGTGCAGTTAGTTTTCTAAATCCAACAGAATTACTTGCTGGAAGAGAAACAGAAAGTTTATGTATAATGCATACAAACGACGTACATAGTCATATAGAACCATTTCCGTTAAATCATAAAAAATACCCAGGCATGGGAGGTGTAGCAAGAAGAGCTGAACTTATTAATAAAATAAGAACGGAAGTTACTCACACACTACTGCTAGATGCTGGAGACATGTTTCAAGGCACGCCCTATTTTAATTATTACGGTGGCGAATTAGAGTTCAAATTAATGAACGCGATGAAATACGACGCAGCAACAATTGGAAATCACGATTTCGACAATGGAGTTGATGGATTAGCGAAACAAGCAAGGATTGCAAACTTCAAACTACTTAGCGCAAATTACGACTTCGAAGAAACATCGATGAAAGGTTTAACAAAACCTTATCATATATTTAAACGAGGAACTTTTACAATTGGTGTTTTTGGTTTGGGTATAGAACTAAAAGGATTAGTAGACCCTAAAATGTACAGCGAAACGAAGCATAAAGAACCTATAGAAATTGCGCAAAAATTAAGCAGTTATTTAAGGAATACAAAGGGCTGTAATCTAATTATTTGCCTATCTCATTTAGGACTCAAATATGAGTCAAAACAAGTGTCCGATACTATACTTGCAGAGCAGTGTTCAGAAATAGATGTCATACTAGGTGGGCACACGCATACATTTCTTGACAAACCGATAGAAATATGCACTTCACTAGGTAAGACTACCTATATATCCCAAGTAGGTTGGGCAGGAATTAAGCTAGGCAGAATCGATGTTAAGCTCCAAAACGACACTAATAGCTTGGTTTTTAAGAACCAATCAGAGAATATTTGCTAACAACACAAATTCAGTTCTCTTAGTTAGGCAAAACAAAGTTATAATCCAATAGGCATTTCATTTTTTTCTTAACTATTTTGTTCACAAATTTGCCTTATCGAAAAATGCAAGTTATCGACCCCTAAAACCAATAATTGTATAACCTTAATTATTGCACTTAAAATTGATGAAAAATACACCAGAAAATATTTGGGGAAACTGCTTAGCTTTTATTAAGGATAACATCTCGGAACAAAGTTTTAAAACTTGGTTCTTACCTATTATCCCAATAAAGCTAAAAGCCCAAATATTACATATTCAAGTACCGAGTAAATTTTTTTATGAGTGGATTGAAGAACACTATATAAAGCTTTTAAAAACCGCTATTGGAAGAGAGTTAGGAGAAGATGCTAAATTGGTATATTCCATTGTTATGGAAAACACCTACGGCAACTCTAACCCTTACACTGTGAAAATACCCAGTAATAACAGAGGCCCTTTACACAATAATAAAGTTGCTGTACCTATAGAAATTGCTGCTGCAGGCATTAGAAACCCTTTTGTAATCCCAGGATTAAAAAAGATAAATATTGAATCGCAGCTAAATCCTAACTACACTTTTGAGAATTTCATCGAAGGTGATTGTAATAGATTAGCTAGAGCAGCAGGTTATGCAGTAGGAAACAACCCAGGAGGAACATCCTTTAACCCACTTTTATTATATGGTGGAGTTGGACTTGGTAAAACTCACTTGGCACATTCTATAGGGATTGAAATTAAAGACCGTTATCCAGAAAAAACAGTTCTTTATGTTTCTGCAGAAAAGTTTACACAACAGTTTATAGACTCTATACGAAAGAATTCTAGAAACGACTTTGTTCACTTTTATCAAATGATTGATGCTTTAATTATTGACGACATTCAATTTTTTGCAGGAAAAGAAAAAACACAGGATGTATTCTTCCACATTTTCAACCACTTACATCAACAGGGTAAGCAATTAATACTTACTTCCGATAGAGCTCCAGTAGATCTACAAGGAATGGAACAAAGAGTATTGTCTCGTTTTAAATGGGGTCTTTCAGCCGATTTACAAACGCCTAGCTTACAAACTAGAATCACAATACTAAAGAAGAAACTTTACTCCGATGGTATTGAAATGCCAGAAGAAGTCATTGAATACCTAGCCTATAGTATAACCTCTAATGTTAGAGAACTCGAAGGAGCATTAATTTCATTATTGGCTCAGTCATCGCTAAACAAACGAGAGATAAATATGAGCTTAGCGAAAGAGATGATCGATCGTTTTGTGAAAAATACAACTCGTGAAGTTTCTATAGACTATATACAAAAAGTAGTTTGCGATTACTTTGAACTTACACTTGAAGTCTTAAATTCAAAAACTAGAAAAAGAAGAATTGTTCAAGCTCGACAGCTCGCAATGTTCTTTTCTAAAAAGCTCACTAAATCGTCTTTAGCTAGTATTGGAGCACAGTGTGGTGGAAAAGATCACGCAACAGTTTTACATGCTTGCAAAACCGTAAACAACCTTATTGATACCGACAAGCAGTTTAGGACCTATGTAGACGATCTAAAGAAGAAGTTAGAACTACAACAACTATAATTTAAAAGCAGGATTTATTCCTGCTTTTTTTTGCTTATGAAACAGAAAACAATATTAATGGTTTGCCTTGGAAATATATGTAGATCTCCTATAGCGGAAGGGATACTAGCATCCAAGTGCATACATCTACCAATAGTGGTAGATTCTGCAGGTACCTCAGCACATCATATAGGTGAGGGGCCAGACCATAGATCTGTTCATATAGCAACAGTAAATGGCATAGACATAGGAGACCAAAGAGCTCGGAAATTAATGAAATCTGACCTAGAAGATTTTGATTTAATTTTCGCAATGGATAGCGCGAACTACAACAACATTGTAAAACTAGCAAGTAGAGAAGAGGATAAAAATAAAATACACTTGATATTAAACGAGTCTATGCCAGGGGAAAACAAAGCTGTGCCAGACCCTTACTATGGAGGAGATCAAGGATTTGAAAATGTCTACAGTTTACTAAACGATGCTTGCGAAGAAATAAAAAATAAACTTGAAAAAGAATTCGATGTCTAAAGGTATACTATACATGATCCCTACAACACTTGGAGAGAGTGATGTAACAAAGGTTTTACCCCTTTCTGTAAAAGAAACCATTCATAAATTAGACGAGTTCATAGTTGAAAATAGCAAATCTGCACGAGCATTTTTAAAACTGATGGAGATACCCGTTTCACAAGAGAAACTAATACTTCACGAGCTTAACAAACATACCGATGCTCAAGAGCTACATTCCTTTTTAGCAAACTGTAGAAATGGTAAAAATATTGGCTTAATCTCAGACGCTGGTTGTCCGGGAGTAGCAGACCCTGGAGCAGAAATAGCTAACATCGCACATAGAGAAGACATAAAAATAATTCCACTGGTAGGTCCCTCCTCCATTTTACTTTCCTTAATGGCGAGTGGGATGAATGGCCAGTCTTTTGCTTTTAATGGGTATTTACCGATTGATAAATCGGATATAAAAAAGAAGTTAAAAGACTTAGAGCGTATTTCTAGAACACATGATCAAACACAACTATTTATTGAGACTCCTTATAGAAACAATAAATTAATTGAGACGCTTTACCAAAGCTTACAAGGCACTACAAAATTATGTATTGCATGCGATATAAGCTTAAAAACAGAATATATTAAAACGAGAACGATAGCTGAATGGAAAAAAACAGCTAAACCAGAGCTCCATAAAAGGCCTTGTATCTTCTTAATTCATGCGCAATAACTAAGCGCTATAAGTTGGAATATCTTTAAGGAAATGGTAACATTTTTTTTGGTGATCCATTACACAAACATAATGCTGAAGACCATTCGTTACAATTAAAAACTCAGGATTTAGAGTAAGGTTGTAACGTGCAATTTGATCGAATGTATCCTGAGATATTTTAATAGAAGGTGCCTTACACTCTACAATAACATGAGGATTTCCCTTTGTATTGAACAAAACAATATCGCATCGTTTTTTAGTGTTTAATACATCTATCCCCATTTCTACAACCATTAAAGAAGCTGGGTAGTTTTTTTCGTGAATTAAATATTGAATAAAATTCTGACGCACCCATTCCTCGGGTGTATTTACTAAATACTTCTTCCTTATAGGATCGAAAATAAAAGTCTTCTGTCCTTCCGTTTTGAGTTTTAAAGAATAATTCGGTAAATTTAAATTCTGCATAAAATATAAATATTGAACTAAGATACGTTAATCACTAAATCAAACAGACTATATGAAAAATAAAGAAGAGATAGTAAAAAATTGGCTACCACGTTATACAGGAATAGAGGTATGTGATATGAGTGACTATATATTACTCACAAATTTTCAACAATACTTAAATGAGTTTTCTGAGATACATAAATGTGAAATTAATGGCTTAGACAAAGCAATGCCAAATGCTACAGCTAATGGTGTAACAATGATTAACTTTAGCATGGGTTCTGCTAACGCAGCAACAATTATGGATTTACTTAGCGCCACAAAACCTAAAGCAGTTATATTTTTAGGCAAGTGCGGAGGTTTAAAAAAGAAAAACCAATTGGGCGATCTTATACTTCCCATAGCTGCAATTAGAGGTGAAGGTACTTCTGACGATTACTTCCCGGCTGAAGTTCCAGCACTCCCCTCTTTCGCCCTACAAAAGGCTATTTCTACTACTATAAGAAAACATGAGCGAGACTATTGGACAGGTACAGTATTCACTACTAACAGAAGAGTTTGGGAACACGACGAGGAATTTAAAGACTATTTAAGAGAAACTCGGTGTATGGGAATAGATATGGAAACAGCAACACTATTTATAGTCGGTTTTGCAAATCACATTCCATGTGGCGCATTGCTTTTAGTATCCGACCAACCTATGGTACCAGAAGGAGTAAAAACATCAGAAAGCGATAAAAAGGTAAATCAAGAATTTGTTAAAGACCATATTCAAATAGGCCTAGATGCTTTAATGGAATTAAAAAATAATGGACTTACAGTAAAGCACCTGAAGTTTGATTAATAACAAAGCTTGTAAATAAGCTCTTTTAATAAATCGGCTTGGGAGGTAGATGGATTGTTGTACCCTTTAGACTTCATATCGGCTTCGCGAAGTAAATCTAAAGCTCCTACAGCCGCTTTTAAATTATAAGTCTGTGCTGCTTTCTGATAGTCCTTTACAAAATAAGGGTTCACTCCTAAACTTTTTGCTACTGCCTGGGGATTTTTATCTTTTAATGAATGGAAAATTAAAACCTTACTAAACAGGTTATACAATACAGACAGTGTAACTACAATTGGATTATTTCTTGGGTTGGCCTCAAAATACTTTACAATTCTATTGGCTTTTAGAACTTCTTTATTCATCACTGCATTTTGCAATTCAAAATTATTATAGTCTTTACTAATCCCAATATTTTCTTCTACAAGCTTTGCGTTAATTTCAGTACCCTTAGGAGCTAAAATACAGAGCTTGTTTAACTCTCCTGCTATCTTAGATAAATCAGTTCCTAAAAACTCCGTTAACATAGCAGAAGCTTTATTTCCAATAGTATAATCCTTAGTTCGTAAATACCCTTTTATCCATTCTGGGATTTTGTTTTCGTAGAGTTTATTACTCTCAAAATAGATTCCATTTTTTTGAATACTTTTATAAAGAGCTTTTCTCTTGTCAATTTTCTTACCTCGGTAACACAAAACCAAAACTGTAGAACTTAAGGGTTGATCTACATAGGCTTTAAGCTCCTCAATTCGCTTTAGATCCTGAGCTTCTTTAACAATAATAACGGTGTTTTCCGACATCATCGGAAATTGTTTAGCAGCAGAAATTAAAGATCCAATCTCTACATCTCTACCGTACATAACAGTTTGATTAAAACTTTTCTCCGACTCATCGAGTACAGAAGCTTCAATATAATCGCTTAATAAATCGATATAAAAAGTTTCTTCTCCAGCTAAAAAATAAATGGGACTGTACTTCTTGGATTTTAAATCTGCTAAAACCTGTTCGTGTGTCATGAGCTGTAATTAAATCGAATAATTTGGATTGACGGTAATTATTTACTAGAAAACTGAGTTGCGATAGACAGGAATAAATACAACAAAACCAATAATGGAATAGCGGCAAATTGGAACATCACTAATAAAACAAC
>CAJWJW010000010.1 GCA_913041775.1 uncultured Flavobacteriales bacterium | reverse complement strand
GAGTTTACATTGACAATGCAATGGTTACTGTTGCGAATATTGAAACAGATAATGGTGTTGTACACGTTATAGATGCAGTATTAATTCCTACAGAAGATGAAACTAATACAGTAGTCGATGTTATCGTTGGTTCACCAGATCACACTTTATTAACAGCAGCAGTAATAGCAGCAGGTTTAGCAGAGACTTTAAGTGGTGATGGACCTTTTACAGTATTTGCACCAACAGATGCTGCTTTTGCATTATTACCTGAAGGTACGGTTGAAGATTTATTAGCCGATCCTACAGGAGCATTAACATCAATATTGACTCATCATGTTTACGGTGGAACCGCACTTTCAACAGATTTATCTGATGGAATGATGGTAACAACTTTAGCAGGTACAAGTTTAACAGTATCAATTACAGATGAAGGAGTTTACATTGACAATGCAATGGTTACTGTTGCGAATATTGAAACAGATAATGGAGTTGTACATGTTATAGACGCAGTATTATTACCTGCAAACTTAAGCATTGATGAGTCTCTTACCATAGAAAATGGACACTACCTATATTCTGTTGATGTTCTTGGTAAAAGAATAAAGAGAACAACATTAAACAAAATTATCTTTGATATATATTCTTCAGGGAATGTAGTTAAAAGATTTTCTAACAAATAATTTACTTGGTACTCCAGAAATAGAAATTGAAGAGCTTGCAACTACTAAAGTTGTTTTTGAGTTTAAGAATACTCATTAAGCTACAAAAATTCAATTGTTTATTTATTAGGAAACAGAGTTTTCGATAATTCACTCTCTAACGAGTCTGTTACTGTAAATTCATCTAATTATACTAGTGGTCCCTATATCTATATATTAAGTACTACTAATAATAGTTCTGTAGGTAGATTAATTGTTAATAAATAGTATTATTTTACTTCTTTAAAAAGCTGCTTAGTGCAGCTTTTTTTTTGGAATTGTTTTTGCATTACTTCATTAAAATCTTAGCTATGAAAAATCTTATCTCCTTTTCGCTTCTGTTGTTTGTTTTTCAAATTAGTGCTCAAAATAGTGCACCTTACACAAACACTAGTTTAGTACATCTTAAATCTATTAGTCCAGCATTAGAAGCTAGTCTACATAATTTGGATGCTACTTTTTTATCTTGTAGAGAACATCAATCTTCTTCTGATATTATTGTTTCTGCAACTGCGCTCAACTGGTTAAATACCAATAATGTAGTTTTTGAGACCATCGTTACAGATTTAAAGCAAAAAATCGATCATGACAATGCTGCTATGGAATTATTGCGTTCTGAAAAAGATGGAGAAGAATGGTATAATATTTACCGTACTTACAGTGAGGTTCAAGATAAATTAGTAGAAATAGCTAATTCTAGTTCTATTGCTACTTTAATAGATTTGGGCGATTCGTACGAAAATAGAGCCATAAAGGGTTTAAAGTTTAGTACTGGTGGATCAAACAAACCAGCAGTCTTTTTTAATGGTTGTCAGCATGCTAGAGAATGGGTAACTGTAATGGCAACTACTTATTTTGCAGATCAGTTAGCTCAGGAATATACTTCAGATAATTTTACCGCAACATTATTAGATTTAGTAGATGTTTATATAGTGCCTATTGTTAATCCTGATGGCTACGTATACACTCATACTACGGATAGATATTGGAGAAAGAATAGACAAGTAAATGCTAATTCTTCATGTGTAGGTACCGACTTAAATAGAAATTGGGATGCCGATTGGAATGGTGGAGAAAGTACAAGTACCTCAGAATGTTCTGATGTTTATGTTGGTACAAGTCCATTTTCTGCTACCGAAGCAAACGTTCTAAAAAATTACATGGAATCTGTACCCAATCTTGTAGGTCATTTAGACATTCATTCTTATTCTGCTTTGGTTCTAGGACCTTGGGGTTATACAAATACAGAATCGCCTGATCATGACGAAATTGTAAGTTTAGGTAATGCAATGAATGATGCTATTACTAATACCAATAATTATCCTTTCATTTTTGGTGTAGGCGATGCAAATGGAGCGCTTTACTTAGCAAGTGGAACTATGCCAGATTGGTCTTACGACGAATTGGGAGCACTAGGTTATACTTTTGAGTTGAGACCAAACTCTTCTTCTGGTGGTGGTTTTGAATTACCTGAAAGTCAGATTTTGGATGCTTGTGCTGAGAATTACAATGGAGCTATGGAAATGATTATTTGGGCAGCAGACGTACAAAGTGGTTGTATGGACGCTACTGCTTGTAATTATGATGCAAACGCTACCGTAGATGATGGTACTTGTGCCGAATTAGATGAATGTGGTGATTGTGGTGGTAATGGACCTAATCCTGGTTACGATTGTGATGGTAATTGTGTTACCGGAGAAATGCTAACTATTCAATTAGAAGATTCTTATGGTGATGGTTGGAATGGAAATACTTTAAACATTAATGGTTCTTCTTTGACTATTGCCTCTGGTAGTTCTTCTACAGAAGTTCTTTGCTACGATTCAAATTTATGTGTCTCTGTAGTTTGCGATGGTGGTACTTGGCCAGAAGAAGTTTCATGGACAATTATCAACTCCGATGGTGTTGAATTATTATCTGGTGGTGCTCCCTTCTCTGGTGAATTTGGTAACTGTTCATCTGAAATTCTAGGTTGTACAGATCCTTTAGCAATTAATTATAATGAACTAGCTACTACTGATGATGGTTCTTGTGAGTATTCTTCAGCTTTAGATGTGCAAATTATTAACCTTCCTATAGGTTGGTATATATTCTCCACCTTTATAAGCCCTCAATTCCCTGCAATAGACGATTTAGTAAGTTCTATTAATAGTGCTACTATTATTGTTAAAGATGCAGAAGGTTTGGCGTATTTACCAGATTGGGATTTTAATGGTATTGGTGATGCTATAGACGGGGAAGCTTATTTAATTAAGCTTTCAGAAAACCAGAATTTATCTACTTCTGGAACTAAAATTATACCAGAAGACTTTGTTATAAACCTAAATGAAGGATGGAGCTTACTGGCTTACTTAAGAGATTCGCCAGCTAACTTAGTTAATATGTTAGCGACCATAAACCAGCAAATTGTTATTGTTAAAACCTTTGATGGTACTGCATATCTACCCGATTGGGACTATAATGGAATTGGTGACATGACTCCAGGACAAGGCTATCAAATAAAGCTAAACTCAAATGTGAGTTTCTCTTATCCACAAAATTAGATTTCAAATACTGAATAAAAAAATGCCTTTCGTACACTAGTACGGAAGGCATTTTTTATTTTTGAATCTCTTAAGAATTATTCAAGTATAAAATATGAGTTTTGACGTAACAATTTTAGGCTGTGGATCTGCATCTCCTACTTCGTACAGAAATCCTTCTGCACAGGTAATACAAGTACAAGACCGATCTATACTAATTGATTGTGGCGAAGGTACTCAGGTTCAAATACGGAAAAATAAAATTCGTATGCAGAAGATCAGTCATATCTTGATTTCTCATCTTCATGGCGATCATTATTTCGGATTGGTAGGACTACTTTCTACGTTTCATCTTTTGGGTAGAGATAAAGAGCTACATATTTATGCTCCCTCAGATTTAAAAGAAATTATTTATACTCAGCTAAAAACCTCTAAAACATATTTAAAATATCCTTTACATTTTCATAGCCTAAATTTCTCTGAAAAGTCTCTGATTTTCGATGATAAAAAGATTGAGATTTACTCTTTCCCTATGCGTCATAGTATAGAGGTTTGTGGTTTTTTAGTACAAGAAAAGATACATCCTAGAAAGATTAACCGTAAAGCAATTGATGCTTTTGAGGTTCCTACTTATAAAATAAATTCTATTAAAGATGGAGCTGACTTTACGACTGTTGATAGACAGGAAGTTTTAAACTCAAAACTTACTTTTGATCCCAATCCATCTTTTTCGTATGCTTATTGTTCCGACACTTCTTATTTTCCTGCGCTATGCGATTCTATATTAAATGCTTCCGTTTTGTATCATGAGGCTACTTTTGGCAAAGAACTGGAGAAATTAGCAAAGCAAACAAAGCATTCTACTGCAGAACAAGCTGCACTAATAGCTAAAGAAGCTAAGGTTGGTAAATTAATTATAGGGCATTATTCTGCGAGATACACAGATTTAAATCCACTTTTATGCGAAGCCAAAGAAGTCTTTGAAAATACATTTTTAGCAAGCGATGGAATGTGTTTTAGTTTGGAATAATAGTCTCTAGATACTCCATAACCGATTCTTTATCTTCTGGGTTAAAAAAGATCGTTTCTGGATCTCTTCTAAACCATGTCATCTGTCGTTTAGCGTATCTACGGGTATTTTTCTTTATCTCTTCTATTGCAAATTCTAAACTTATTTCGCCATCTATATGTGCAAACAATTCTTTATAACCTACTGTTTGCAAAGCATTGTTTGCTCTAAAAGGATACACACTTTTAACCTCTTCTAGTAATCCATCTTCCAACATTATATCTACTCTCTTATTTATTCGTTGGTACAATTCCTCTCGGTCTCTGTTTAAAATTACCTTAACCGTCTTGAAATTTCTTTTTTGTTGCTGACGTATTCTAAACGAAGTAAATGTTTCACCTGAGGCTTTGTATATCTCTAAAGCTCGAATTAATCTATGAGGGTTAGACTTATCCACAATAGTATGGTAGTCAGGATCTATTTGTTGCAGTTCTCTTTCTAAAATTTCAATCCCTTCTGTTTTGCACCTCTCGTTCAATTCGTCTCTAATTTCTTTGGGTACGGTAGGAAAATCATCCAAACCTCTACACACAGCATCTACATACAAGCCAGAACCACCTACCATTACAACAACATCACTTGTTTTGTGTAGAGACTCAATCTTTTCTAGCGCATCTCTTTCAAATTTGCCAACTGAGTAGGGTTTGGCGATGCTAATATTTTGAATAAAATGATGTTTTACTTGCGCTAACTCTTCACTATTTGGTACAGCAGTACCAATACTCATTTCCTTAAAAAATTGACGTGAATCGCAAGAAATTATTTCTGCATTATACTGCTTAGCTATATCTATGGAAAGTGCTGTTTTTCCTATCCCTGTAGGGCCAGATACCACGATTAAGTGCTTTTGCATTAGCTTAGGTATTTAAATAGCATTTTTACCAAACCAAATTTCCCCTTATAAGGTGCATACCTAACCGGTACATCGATCCAAGTACCTCTTTTTACTATTCCTTTTTGATGACTAAAACACTCAAAACTTGCAGCTCCATGGTAGTTTCCTATTCCGCTAGGTCCTACACCACCAAAAGGTAAGTTTGTACTCGTTATATGTATAAGTGTATCGTTTAGACAACCACCACCGAAATATAAATTATCTAAAAAGTAGTCCTTGTCTTTTTTGTTTTCTCCAAAGTAGTAAGCTGCTAAAGGTTTTTCCCTGTCGTTAATAAGATTAATGGTACTTGCTAAATCACTAAAACTTAATATTGGGAGTAGAGGGCCAAAAATTTCAGCATTCATAATTTTAGAATCCCAATCAATATTGTCTAAAATTGTTGGTTCTATAAAGAGCTCTTCATCGTTTGTTTTCCCTCCGTGTACAATCGTATCAATATCTACTAATGCATTAATTCTACGATAATGATTAAGGTTAATTATTCTAGCAAAATCTTTACTTAATTGAGCGTTTTCTCCAAGTGCAAGTTCCAATTCTGCAATTAAATAATCAATTAACTGAGCCTTCACACTTTCGTGTACATATATATAATCTGGTGCAATGCAGGTTTGTCCGGCATTGTATAATTTACCCCAAATAATACGTTTAGCGGCTAGTTTTAATTTCGCGTCCTTATTTACTATTACAGGACTTTTACCACCTAATTCAAGTGTTACTGGACAGAGTTGTTCTGCCGCAGCTTTCATTACTATTTTCCCTACTGGTGTACTACCAGTAAAGAATATATAATCCCACTTTTGTTTTAATAAATACTGATTTACTTCTATACCGCCTTCAATTACACATACGTGCTGTTGGTCGAAAACTTCCGCTATTAGCTCTACAATTATTTTAGAAGTATGTTCGGTTATTTCCGATGGTTTACAAACGACACAGTTACCCGCTGCAACTGCAGCAATAAGTGGGTTTATTACCAATTGAAATGGGTAGTTCCATGGAGCCATTATCAATACTCTACCAAATGGGTCAGAGTAAATATAGTCTCTAGAAGGAAAGTTTAGTAAAAAACCATTTACTCTTTTAGGCTTAGCTAATCGATCAATATTTTTTATAAAATAGTTTAGTTCCGCTAATACTACACCTATCTCAGAACTATAAGCTTCAAACTCAGGCTTTTTTAAATCCTTATAAAGAGCTTCTAAAATTTTAGATTCCTTAGCGAGAATCACCTTTTTTAGCTTCAATAAAGTATCCTTTCTATATTTTATAGAATGGGTTTTTTTTGTTTTAAAAAAATCGTCTTGTTCTGTTAACTTAGTCTGAAGTTCTAGCATAGTTTATTCGTAATGGTCAAAGTCATCGAAACCCTCAAATATATCATCTCCGAACACTCCATCTTGACCGCCGTCTTCTCCCTGGTCTTCGTGACTTTCAAATTGAATGTCTTCTCTTTCTCCAGGCATTAAACCCTCGCTATAAATTAATGTTGGGTAAGACTCTCCGGGTTTAGGATCTGTAATTTCCATGAGCTCCACATAAAAAGTCCACATGTTTAAGAAGTCGAAGATATATAAAAATTTAGTTCCTTTTGTAGAACACATTTTTTCTAAATTCCAGTCACCCATCACCATAGCTTTTTCATCTACAGGGAAAAGACTAATTTCATCTCCTTGATTCCAGTGTTCATCACTTTTGTAAAAGGAAGCCATCTCGCCTGTATCTAGGGCGAAGGATTGTACTATACTGTTGTGAAAATCTTCGAAAGTATCTTCGCTTGAAATTTCAATATCTCTAAAAATGTCAGCTTGCTTAAAGTCAAGAATAACACGAAAACCGTAAATGGCCATATTGTTTTTTTTTATAAATATGTTTTTTTTAATGCTTCTCTAAATCCAGTTCCTTTGCTTTTTTAAGCATAAACTGGAAGGCTTGATCATAATCGTTGGTGATTTCACCATCGAGAATTGCTTCTCGAATTTGATTTTTAATATCTCCCACGATCTTACCAGCAGGAATATTAAAGGTACTCATAATTAGTGCTCCAGAAATAGGAGGTTGCCAATTTCTTATTTGATCTCGTCCCTCAATGTCTTTTAGTTTCTGTCTTACGAGCTTAAAGTTGTTGAGGTATTTTTTTACTTTTGTTTCGTTCTTCGAGGTAATGTCTGCTTCACACAAAAGCATTAGATCGTCTATGTCATCTCCGGCATCAAACAACAGGCGTCTAATAGCCGAATCGCTTACTATATCTTTAGATAAAACTATTGGACGTAAATGTAGAAGGACTAACTTCTGTACATACTTCATTTTGTCGTTTAGTGGAAGTTTGAGTCTTTTAAAAATCTTAGGAACCATTTTAGAACCTAAATACTCGTGTCCGTGAAAAGTCCATCCATGTCCTTCTTCAAATCGCTTTGTAGGTGGTTTAGCAATATCGTGTAATAATGCAGCCCATCGCAACCATAAATCATTGGTGTTTTTTGAAAGATTTTCTAAAACCTCTAAAGTATGGTAAAAGTTGTCTTTGTGCCCTTTACCTTTAATAATCTCAACGCCAAATAATGCGACAAATTCTGGGAAAAACTGATGTAATAATTCTGTATTGAAGAGTAATTTAAATCCTTTAGAAGGGTTTTTAGCGAGAATAATTTTATTCAACTCATCAATTATCCTTTCTTGAGAGATGATCTCTAAGCGTTTGCTATTTCGCTTTACAGCATCGTACGAACCTTGTTCTATTTTAAAGTCTAATTGAGTTGCAAACCGTATGGCACGCAACATCCTTAAAGGGTCGTCGGAGTAGGTGATGTCAGAGTCTAAAGGCGTCTTTATAATTCCATTGGCAAGATCTTCCATCCCGTTAAATGGATCTACTAATTCTCCAAAACGATCTTTATTTAAACATAGAGCCAGTGCATTTATGGTAAAGTCTCTACGATTCTGATCGTCTTCTAAAGTTCCATTTTCAACTATAGGCTTTCTCGAATCTATTCGGTAAGACTCTTTCCTAGCACCTACAAATTCCAACTCTAAATCGCCGTGCAATACCATAGCAGTACCAAAGTTTTTAAAAACTTGTACCTGTGGTCTTCCGTGTAATTTTAACGCGACTTTTTTTGCCAATTCTATCCCACTACCTAAACAAACAACATCTATGTCTTTAGGTTCTTTTCGTTGTAAAATTACATCTCTTACATAGCCACCGATTACGTAGGTTTCTAAACCTAGTTCATCTGCACATTCCGAGATGCATTTAAAAACTTTATGTTCTAAGTATTTTTTCAATTTACTGTCTGATGATGTTTATTAATCCTGAAGCGTCTAATTTGATAATCATTGAACTTTGTTTTTGCTCAGTTTCATCTTGTCGCAAATTTACAATATGATCTACAGAATTCTTAATTTCTTCGCTAATCTCTGCAAAACTATTTGCTTGCTTGTCTCCAGAAATATTTGCTGATGTAGAAATTAGTGCTTTGTTTAAGTTTCTAATTAGTTCTTTACAGAACTTATCTTTCACTATTCTAATTCCAAAGCTTTTATCATTGTTAATTGCGTTCGAAGCAATCCCTATTGGATTGTCGTATATAATAGTTAGTGGCTTTTCTGTAAATTCGATTAAATCCCAAGCAACATCAGGTACTTTTTCCACAGTACGTTCCAAACGAGTCTCATTATCGACTAGTGCAATAAGGCTTTTTGCCTCGTTTCGTTTTTTTATTTCGTAGACTTTTTTTATGGCCGATACATTACTAGCATCGCAACCTATACCCCAAACTGTGTCTGTAGGATAGAGAATAATTCCACCATTTTTTAATATAGCTACTGCTTTTAGAATTTCTTCGCGCATTATCGGTACTTCTTATTGTTTTTATATTTTCTAAAAATCGATAAACTCCTTTTTTCAGGAACTCCATTTTTAAGAATATGTTTTTCAACTGCTTTAACCATTCTCTTTGATGATTCCCCATCTCTATACGGATGATATTGTGCTATAATTTTTGCTCTTTCGTCTTCAAATGGATCAAATTGGAGATTCTTATTTACCAGTGCAACTAGATTGTTGAAATCTTTTGTGTTTTCCCATGCCGCTTTTGGACTATTGGCATTTAGAGTAATTATCGGTTTGTTTAATAATAGAAACTCATACACTACTGAGGAAGTATCGCTAATCATTAAGTCTGCTAGCAGAAGGTATTTAATGATATTTCTATCGCTTATAAATACGATATTAGAAATGGTATTGGCTAATTCTTTGTACCTGTTAACTGTAGTAATATCCATTAAATCATGAAATTTCAGTAGAATGAGTTTGTGTTTATCTTCTGCTAATTTTTCTATGTTTTGTATAGCACTTGGTGCTGATGTTAATGAGGGAGAGAATGTAGGCGCATATAAAAGAATACTTTCTGCTTTGTTTTTTTCTAGGAGAATTGATTTTTCTTTCTGGTAAAGATCTGAGTTTTCCGTAAATACATCAAGTTTAGACCATCCAGTTTCTAGGACTTCGAAGTCTTTATATTTGCTAGAAAGCTCTAAAAAACGATTCGTAAAATAAGGTCCTGGAGTAAGGTATAGATCAAAATAATGACGAATTCTAAAATGCCCTTTTTTCTCACCAGCTAAACCATGAAAAACTTGAACCTTAAGTCCACGTATAAAGGAGGGGACTTCATTTCCAGGCACAAAAATGGCGTCACTTTGAAAAGAAGTTAAAGCACTTATTTCTGTTGTATATTCTTCCTCTTTAAAAGGGAACTCTATTTTTAAGTCTTCTGATACATACCAAATATAAGTATGACCAGATTCTATTAATTGATTCCTTATAGGAGTCAAGATGCTAAATGCATAAGGGTTTTCACAAAATAGAATACACTTCATAACTTACTTAAGTCCCTTATTAATAATCCAGAGTTTTACGTAGCGTGTAAAAATGGTGTATGCATAAAAGCTTGCAATAAAAAACCCTTGAAAGCCATCTAGAAAACCGAGTCTTAGAAAATAATGGTTTATAAATCTGAAAATTGGTTTAAATAGTAGTCTGACCAAGGTGGCCTTTTTATTCATAATCGCAAGTTCTTGAGCTTGTAGGTGAGCAACTTTATTTTTTTTAGAAATAAAACTATCGAAGTTTTTGTAAGTATAGTGTACAATTCTCTCTTTTAAGAAGCTCATTGGTTTAGTAGATTCTATCTCTTCGTGTACTAGCTTACCATTGTATTTGCAATAATCTGTATTGATTACTCTAACTACTTTGTCATTTTGCCAACCACTATATTTTATTTCTTTATTTAGTAAGAAATTTCTTCTATAAACCCAATAGGCTCCAAAATCGGAATCACTATTTACTGCAGAAATTATTTCTTCTTGAAGTTTTTTTTCTATTCGCTCATCAGAATCTAATAAAACAACCCACTTGTTTGAGGCCTTTTCGATGGCGTAGTTTTTCTGATTCGAAAAATTATCGAAAGCTCTCTCGATGATACGTACAGAGTACTTTTTTGCTATTTCTAAGGTTTTATCGGTACTAAAAGAGTCGATTATAATAATTTCATCCGCAAAAGAAACGGATTGAATAGCTGCTTCAATATGCATTTCTTCATTGAACGTTGGTATTATAGCCGATATCTTCTCCATAGTATGGGTCTAGTTTCTACTGAAAGCAAAAATATACATTTTAATAAATAATAGCCTCTTGGATTCCAATTTTCTACACAATGAAATCTACAAAAAAAATAGAATTTTAAATTCATATAAAAGTGTATTTTTGCAGCGAACTAAAAGTGCTGATCTTATGCTTACCCTTAATGTCAAAAATTTAAAGAAGGCTAAAGAAATGTTATTCCTTTCTACTAACTTTCTTAATAAAAACGGAATCAAATACTACTTAGAAGGAGGGACTCTTTTAGGTATAGTAAGAGATGGTGACTTACTGCCTTGGGATCATGATGTAGACATTTCTATTGATTACTCGGATGCGCTAAAGTTAGATAAGCTTAGATGGCGTTTTTATTTAAAAGGCTATCGGGTTACCTGTAGAAAAGGTATTCAGTCTTATGGTCCTATAAAACCGAACGATTATAGAATTTTTAAAATGAAACCACTTGGTTTCGCCTTCTTAAAAATTTTTTTTCCTGCAATAGCAGACAAAATGGTCGTTTTAGATATTTTTGTTAAAACTACTGATCACTCTCATACTTATTGGCAATCAATGGGTAAGATTTTAAGAGTAGATAAATCTCATTACGATTCTCAAGATACTGTAGTATTAAATGGTGTTTCTTTAACAACTCCAAATAATTACAAAGATTACCTTACTGCTAAATACGGCAATTGGGCTTTACCTGTAAAAGAATGGCTTTGTAAAGAAGACGAAAAAGCAATTGTTAGGTAGCGAATTATACAGCTACGCTATGATCTCTTAAAGCATCGTTCAAGGAAGTCTTCTTGTCGGTGCTTTCTTTTCTTTTACCAATAATTAATGCACATGGAACTTGGTAGTCTCCAGCAGGGAATGTTTTGGTATAAGTTCCTGGTATTACAACAGACCTTGAGGGTATATATCCTTTAAACTCTACAGGTTCTTCACCACTAACATCAATTATTTTTGTAGAAGCTGTAAGTACCACATTTGCACCTAGTACTGCTTCTTTCTCTATGCGTATGCCTTCAACTACTATGCATCGAGAACCTATAAATGCATTATCTTCAATAATTACTGGTGATGCTTGTAGTGGTTCTAAAACGCCACCAATACCTACACCACCACTCAAGTGAACATTTGCGCCAATTTGTGCGCATGACCCTACAGTTGCCCAAGTGTCTACCATAGTTCCCGCTCCAACATATGCTCCAATATTTATATACGAGGGCATCATAATTACCCCTGGTGCTACAAATGCTCCATATCGTGCTACTGCATGAGGTACAACTCGTACGCCTAATTCAGCATAGTTTTTTTTCAATTCCATTTTATCATGAAATTCAAATGGTCCTAGCTCAATTGTTTTCATTCCCTGTATAGGGAAGTACATAACAACTGCTTTTTTCACCCATTCGTTTACTTGCCATCCATCAGAGGTTGGTTCTGCTGTACGCAAACGCCCTTTGTCTATATGTTCTATTACTTCTCTAATTTCTTTTTGAACATTAAGGTCTTTAAGTAGTGATTTGTCGTTCCAAGCTTGTTCTATAGTTGTCTGTAAATTCGTCATAACAATATTGTTTTTTTAAATGCTACCTTTTACAGCTTCAATTTTAGCTGTAAATATTTGTGCGATTGCAATTGCTCTAGTTTTCGCCTCATCTGCTAATTCTCAGTGAAATTGAGCATCTATATTTGCATGAAACAATTGCAACCATCTATCAAAATGTGCTTGTTTAATCGCTTGTGATAGATGTTTAATAAATGGTCTGCCGCTATAATTGTTTGTGCCTTATAATATAGAGCTCCAAAAGTTATACATAGTGGGCATGTGCTATTCCCAGTCTACTTTAGCTATGTCGTTAAATATAGGACTTAATAATTGGTCCTTATTTACTTTGTCGTAAAAAGTATCTACTAGAACGATAATATCTTCTCGAGACTATATAGTTTTCATATGCTAATTTTCGTGCTCCACAAAAGTACTCAGAATAGCTTCAAATTTGTGCTTATCCTGTAAATAATTACACCTATTTTTACAAAATGAATAGTCCATTGTTTAAAATAGTAGATCTTAAAAAACCGGCACGAGTATTTGACTATATAGTTGAGAATACCTCGGTTATTTTACCTTCTAAAAGTGCGATTAAAAAGGCATTTAAAAAGAAGCAAATATATGTTAATGGCATCATTGCTAAAACAGGAGATTGGCTCAAGCTTGGTGATGATGTTGTATATATTGTAGAAGATTTTGAACAACAAAAAGTTTTTCCCTTACAACTAGATGTTTTATTTGAAGATGAATTTATTGCTGTCATAAATAAACCTGCGGGCTATTCAGTAAGTGGGAACTTTCATAAAACGATTCAAAATGCATTGCTTCATAATTTAAGTGTTTCTTCTGAAAAAGATCTACTTTCTGTACCTAGACCTCTACATAGATTAGATAAGTTAACCACTGGAATTTTATTAGTAGCCAAGACTAAGTCTGCTCAGTTAAATCTGAGTAAACAATTTGAGTTGCAAAAGGTCTCTAAAACTTATTATGCCATTGTTAAAGGCAAACTTGAGGGCGAAGGAGTTTTTGAATCTCCTATTGAAGGACTTTCATCGAGTACAGAATACAAAAGCTTGAAAGTTGAAAAATCTTTATCCTATGGTTTTGTTTCACTAATTGAGTTAAAGCCAATTACTGGGAGAACCCATCAAATTCGTATTCATTTAGCAATTGCTGGTCACCCTATAATTGGCGATTATGAACACGATACTGAAAATGTATTAAAAGGGAAAGGATTGTTTTTAGCCGCATGTAAAGTTAATTTTGCACATCCTGTAAGTTCAAATTCTGTATTTTTCGAATTACCTATCCCCAATAAATACGAATCTCTTTTTGAACGTGAGCTCAGAAGATGGGATAAGTTTAAGTCGTAGTCTAAAGTCTGATTTTGAGCGATTTATTCTAGGCTTATTTTAGTTGTCTATTTTTCTAATGCCCTACAAATTCCAGCTCAATCAATCCAAACTAATTGAAAAGTACCTTCCAATAAGAGCATAACAATGTGTATATTTGCAGCAATTTGCAAGATATGGGTAGATTATTGGCATTAGACTACGGCACCAAAAGAGTGGGAATAGCAGTTACCGACGAACTTCAGATTATTGCTTCTGGACTTTGTACTGTAAGGGCACATGAGTGTATGGATTTTCTTAAGGATTACATCTCTGAGCAGGATGTTGCTTCTATTGTTATGGGAATGCCTACAAACCTACAAGATCAAAAAACTGATGCTACACCTTACGTAAAGGCTTTTGCTAAGCAGTTAAGAAAACAATTTACGGATATGGAAATTCACTTAATTGACGAACGTTTTACTTCTAAAATGGCTTTTCAATCGATGATTGATAGTGGTTTGAAAAAGAAAGCTAGGCAAGACAAAGCACTAGTAGATGAGGTTAGTGCTACCATAATTTTGCAATCATTTATGGAACAACAAAATTTCAAGTTATAAGTATGTTTTTACCCATTGTTGCTTACGGAGATCCAGTTTTAAAAGAAGTTGGAGATGAAATAAGTCCAGATTACCCGAAGTTAAAAGAGCTTATTGAGAATATGTACGAGACCATGTATACTTCTCATGGAGTTGGTTTAGCTGCGCCTCAAGTAGGCTTGTCGATACGTTTGTTTATTATCGATTGTTCTCCTTTTGAGGATGATGAACCTCATTTAGCTGATTTCAAAAAAACGTTTATTAATGCCGAAATTATTGAGGAAGTAGGAAAAGAATGGTTTTTTAACGAAGGTTGTTTAAGTATTCCAGAGGTTAGAGAAGAAGTTTCTCGTAAGCCTAAAATCACGATTCGTTATCTCGACGAATATTTTGTAGAACATACCGAATCTTACGAGGGTATGGCTGCCCGCGTTATTCAACACGAGTACGATCATATAGAGGGGGTTTTATTTACTGAATATTTGTCGCCTCTAAGAAAACGTATGATTAAGCGTAGGTTGAGTGATATAATGAATGGGAAAATTAATCCAGAATATAGAATGAGTTTTCACAAGGCTAAAAAGGGTAGAAGATGAAGTATATTATGTTTTTTATAGTTTTTATCTCTGTTTTTTCTTCTTGTGCAAATCCACAAAAAAAAGCTTTAGATAAAGTTTTAGCTCTCGAATCTAAATTAAAACTTGCTCAAGACGCCGGTGCCAATAAAGATTTAGCACTTGAGGTTGTCGCTGCATACAGCGATTTTTTATTAGCGTATCCAGATATTGAGTCTAAACCTGAATTGCTTTTTAAATCAGGCGAAGTTTTAAAAGGCTTAGGTGAAAATTTATTGGCTGCAAATTCTTTTTATAAAGTTCATCATGGCTTCCCGAATTCTAAACTAGCGCCTTTAGCCTTATTTTATCAAGCTTACTGTTTTGAAAGTATAGAACAGCGCCTTACTGCTAAAAATACGTATCAAGAATTTATCGACCGCTATCCAAATCACCCTTATAAAGTACAAGCGGAAGGGATGATAAAATTATTACAGTACTCTGATAAAGAGCTAATTAAGCAGTTTAAAAATTAGATGCGCTCTGCATTAGCAATATCTTTTACCTTTTTGTTTTGCTGCCTTAGTTTTGCACAAAACACAGGATTGTATAGAGTAAGACTTACTTCTCCTGATGCAATTATCCAATTAGACACCAAGAATATATCTTACCGTACCTCTTATAAAAATTCGGGTAATTCCGTTTTTCTTAATTCTTTTGTTGACATAGTAAATGCTAAACCAAATCAATTAGATGCCTTATTAGAAGAAGGAATTATTAAATACTGGGAAAGCTCTAGAATTCAAGAATTGTATTTTACTCCTTCTGATGAAAGTTATCATGAGCAGTGGTATTTAGAAAAAATTAGTGCTCCAGCGGTTTGGGATATCACACAAGGTGATTCTACTTATTTCGTAGGGGTAGTAGATTCTGGAGTTGATTATAATCACGAAGATTTATTGGGGAGTTTAGCCTATAATTATTCCGATCCTATTAATGGATTAGATGATGATAACGACGGCTATATAGATGATTTTATGGGTTGGGATTTTGGCTCAAACGATTCGGACCCTATGGTAGATGGGAATGGTTTTTATGC
>CAJWJW010000009.1 GCA_913041775.1 uncultured Flavobacteriales bacterium | reverse complement strand
ACGGGGTAAGTTGTTTGTTCTTACCTCTCTCTTCTAATATATCTGTCAATGAACTATTGTACTTGTTTTTGCTAAAACTCTAATCAATTATTGTCTTAGCGGCTGCAAATCTACAGCCTTTTTTATTCTTTGCAAGCCTTTTTAAATAAAGTTTGAATTTTATTTTTTTGACTCGCTTTCCGAAACACTTATTAGTGATTTGGGTCCGCAAGAATACAAGCTTTTTACTTAACCCACAAACCTTTTAAAGTTTTATTCTCACTAGTTTGATTTAGATTTTTAAAGAACAATGCGATTCTTGTTTTTAAGCGATTGCAAATATAGGCTAACTACTTCCACTTAAACAAACCTATTTCACTCTTTTTTATTCTTTTTCTTAAGTAATTATAACCATCTAGGCTATCAACTACTTACAAATACATTAGCGTATTTGTTAAACTTAAAAAGCCAACCATAAGGGTCGATTTCATTAAGAAATAGGAGGAAGGTTATTCTCTAATCCACAGAGTCGTTTGAATTACACCCTCAAATTGAGTTTTTAATAAGTAAGTACCGCGACTTAAATGAGAGAAATCTATGATATTCTGCCCTTTTACTAGAGCTGACTGATGGATAAGCTTACCAGACATGTCAGATATAGACAACAAAGAGCTTTCCTCTATCGAGTATACCTTAAAGAATCCATCTCTTGATGGATTAGGATATACAGAAAGAATAGATTTACTGATCTCTATATCGGACAATATAGACCCATGCACTTTAAAATTATCGAATCCAGCTTCCACCAAGTGACCAGAGTTATCAAAATCCATTGTCTTAACAGTTAACTGCATCACATTCGTTAATTCCATTCCTTCTGGTAAATCAACTTGATATGCCACCCAACTAGACGAAGCATCTTGAACTGACCTGCTGTAAAGCAGAGCCGTTTCACTACCATTGTTTATTGATACTAGTAGGGAATCGTTTGGAGCTCCTTGACCCCCTCCATTTTTAAACCAAGTATGAAATGAGAAGGAGACATCCTGATAAAGACTTAAATCCATTAAAGGAGCGTAAATTGTGGTATGACCACCATCCACATCATCTACATAATAATTAGCACCTTCCAGGTTCCCAGTAACAAAAGCCATGTCGCCACAATCACCTAGCACATCAGATGAAGGGTTCATAGTCTGACCTTGATATTCTGTACCATTAGGATTTTCACGAACCCAAGCGCCAGCAGTTAAACTAAGCTCGCTCTCTACAGTCCAACCTAAATCGATAGCGAAATCATCAGCATAGCCTTTGTCTAAATCAAAAGACATTTCTAATTGACTCTCCTGAACTGTAAATTCTGAGCAGACACTTTGATATCCCCATACACCTATGGATACGTTATAGGTTCCTGGAGTTAAAGTACTCGTTATATATCCATCTTGATTAGAAGCCCAATTATAATCAAAATCTTCATTATATACATGAACTACTGCAGAAGGAATACCTACAAAAGTTAAAGCATCAGATACAGATAACTGAACCCCATAGGAATTGAATGGATTTAATTGAACTGCAACGGAAACAATCTCTCCACTAACTAAAGAAACCTCAATAAGCTGGTCTTCGTAACCTGGTGCAGCAAAACTAACTGTATATATACCTGCATCTGCAGTACCCGTCTGATAAGAGCCATCAAGTTCAGAAAAAGAACTTATATTTTGACCAATAACATCGACCAATACATTACTTAAAAGTGCTCCTGTAGAAGCATCGGTTATAAGTCCCTCTAAAAAGCTTGCGTTTGTATACTTTGGTTCAATAATAAACAAACCCTTTTCTATGTCTGTAACTAATATATTACCAGAAGGCAACCAAGGGAAAGCACCCCAGGCACCATTAAAGCCGTTTCCACTAAAATCATCTGAAGTATCATAATAACCAACCTCCACTAAATTAGATGGATTACTCACATCGACAATTGAAACACCATCTCTATAATAAGAAGTGATGATGAAATCTCCATTAACATGAGTATTATGAGGGATCACATCAGAATCGCTACTCCAAGCTTGAATTCTATCTATTTCTTGGATATCATCTAAATCTGACACGTCATATGCAGCTACATATGCACCACTAACCTCGTCGGTTGTAAATAAATAATCTCCATCGTCAGAAATCCAACAATTATGAGAAAAAGTATTTGGTGTAGAATGAGATGCGAGTATAGTTGGATTTGCCTTATCACTTACATCAATAACAGAAAACACACCTCCGTAAATAGCTCCACCCCACAAGGTATCGCCTCTAACCATTCCATCATGAAAATAATAATCATCAAATACTCCTAAGAATGTTGGGTTTTCTGGATTGATACTCAAGTCGTACATCTCACAGCCACCAGAACTATAATTAGAACCGAATACATAAAGAATCCCATTTTCATCAATAAATATATTGTGAGCTGTGGTAAAACCTAAATCTGTATTTTCGATGTAAGTAGGATTTAAATCTCCATTTATTACCTCAGCAAGGTTTACAATCTGTAAACCTCCATTAGATTCATTTATACAATATAAGTAATCTCCCCAAGTTTTTAAATCTCTCCAGATAGACTCATCACCTCCAAAGAAAGCTAACTCAATTGGATTAGAAGGAATTGTAACATCTACAACAGAAATTCCATTGTAAACACCAACTAAAGCGTATTCACTACCCTCATTTTCGTATCCCCAAATATCACTGAGTTCTTCTGAATATGATTTCTGTCCTAAAAAATTTGTGTTTAAAGATTGTTGACCTTGGAGGGTAAAACTTATTAATCCAATAATAAGAAGTAGTGTTTGTTTCATGTTGTTATGTTTTGAGCGAAAATAAGTACTTATTGCTTACAAAGGCTATAAAACAAAAATAATGCCCAAAAAAAAAGCACCTCCGAGGAGATGATTGGATCTATTTAAAAATCAAGAATTATTTGCGAATGCTCATCATCTTCTTCTTCATGATTTGATGAATTTGGATTTTCCTCAGCTATAGGAACCTCTACAGATGCTAATAAGCTTATTGATTTAACCTTATAAAAACTCAATGAATTTCCTTGAGCTTTAAATCCTTTTACAGAAATGAACTCTTCGAAATTTATTAGTTCATTCGCACGCTGAGCCTTATTACGCTCTTTAGTAAACTCAATTTCAGCGATCGCTAGGGGATCTGTAGAAACAACCTCTAAGTAAGAGCCCTCCGATTCTGAGATGAAGCTGGTTTTTTTGTCTGACATCTGGACCAAAAACCGTTTTACATAGTATTTTGCTTTTGAACCATCCCAATAAACAACACTTAGAGGTTTTTTAGGACTAAACTTTTCTAGAACAATGATGTTGTTCGGTAAATGATTTGACAGTTCGTAGCTCAGCAATTGATATTCTCCAGACTGAGAAATCACAATTATTTTATCATCTCCTGAAAATTCACCTAACAACTCACCTCTTGCGTCAATATTTAATCGTTGAACAGTATCGTCGAACCATATTTTTTGAGCATCTAAAGTAGAAATACCTTTAGACTTTAAATCTACTTTACTAATAGCGTGTTTAGAAACTAAATTCCCTTTTGAGCTTCTTCCCTTTATTGCTAAATCGGCAAAATCAATATCAAATTTTAGCTTTTTTGTCTTTTCTTGAGACTTTAATACAATAGAAACAACTTCTGCTTCGCCATTTGGATTGACAGAAAAATGAAACAACTTAGAAGATTTAGAACCGGCAGTTATATCATACTCCTTATCTCGTGTAATACTCTTTACTGGAAAACGCTTCATGTAAGTATTCCCCAACTTACCATCTCTATAAATAACATTGTAAATAGTACGGACATCATTTTTCTTAAAAAGAGCCAAATGAATTATGCCTTTACCTACAAATGTTTTTGCAGAGACGCGAGTAATCATCATTTTACCATCGTTTCTAAAAACGATAACATCATCTATATCGGAACATTCGCATACAAATTCATCTTTACGCAGCGCGGTACCAATAAAACCTTCTTCTTTATTAATGTATAATTTCTGATTTCTAATAGCTACTTTGGAGGCAACAATAGTGTCGAAGGTTCTAATTTCAGTTTTTCTACTCCTACCCTCTTTGTATTTCTTTTTTAGATTCTTAAAGTAGTCTACCGCATAATCGATCAGATTAGCTAGTTTATTTTTAAGATCTGCAATAGCTTCCTCAATACGTTTTAGATTTTCGTTGGCTTTGTCTATATCAAATTTAGAAATTCGTTTAATCTTAATGTCTGTAAGACGAACAATATCCTCATCTACTATAACTTCTTTTAAATGCTTTATAAATGGGCTTAATCCTTCGCGAATTGCTAAGATAACCGCTTCCCAAGTCTCACAATCCTCAATGTCGCGGTATATTTTATTTTCAATAAAAATACGTTCTAAAGAAGCAAAGTGCCATAGACCTTGTTGTTCGGCTAATAATATCTCTAACTCTGCTTTTAAAAGAGCTAAAGAATGCGCCGTAGACTGTTTTAGAATCTCAGAAACAGTGAGAAAGTAAGGTTTGTCATTTTTAATAATACAAGCATTGGGAGAAATAGAGATCTCACAATCTGAAAAGGCATAAAGTGCATCAATAGTTTTATCGGGAGAAACTCCAGCAGGAAGGTGGATGAGGATTTCGACAAACTCAGCAGTATTGTCTTCAATCTTCTTAATCTTAATTTTCCCTTTTTCGTTTGCTTTAATCACCGAATCTATTAAACTAGAAGTAGTGGTAGCGAAAGGAAGTTCTGTTATTTTTAATAGTTTGGCATCTACTTGCTCAATTTGCGCACGTACTTTTATCTTACCGCCTCTATGACCATCGTTGTATTGTGAAAAATCAGCAATTCCTCCTGTGGGAAAATCGGGATAAACCTTTTGTGATCTACCCCTTAATATAGAAATCGAAGCATCTATGAGTTCCACAAAATTATGGGGCATAATTTTGGTTGACAAACCAACCGCAATACCTTCTACACCTTGAGCTAATAATAGTGGGAATTTTACGGGTAAAGTAACAGGTTCTTTTGTTCTACCATCATAAGTCGGAATCCATTCGGTAATCTTAGAATTAAAGACAACCTCTAAAGCGAATTTAGATAAACGAGATTCAATATAACGAGCTGCTGCAGCTCTATCACCGGTAAGGATATTCCCCCAGTTACCTTGCATGTCAATCAGCAAGTCTTTTTGACCCATATTTACCAAAGCATCACCAATTGAGGCATCCCCGTGTGGGTGATACTTCATGGTATTACCAATAACATTGGCTACTTTATTATAACGACCATCGTCCATTTCTTTTAATGAATGGAGAAGTCGACGTTGCACTGGTTTCAAGCCATCGTGAATGTCAGGAACAGCTCTTTCTAAGATCACATAGGATGCATAGTCTAAAAACCAACTCTCGTACATCCCATCAACTTGAGTTATAGTACTTACTTCTTGCTCTTCGGCATTGAAGTTTTCTTCAGAATATTCATTTTCATCACTCATAGCTATTCTACTCCTTTTTCTACACGAAGATTCTCAATAATAAACTGCTGACGGTCGGGTGTATTTTTACCCATATAAAACTTTAACATTTCTCGAATGGATTGTTCTTTGCCTATCATTACCGGTTCCAAACGAATGTCTTCTCCAATAAAGCCTTTAAATTCGTTGGGCGAAATCTCACCCAAACCTTTAAATCGAGTAATTTCTAATTTCCCCTTCAAGAGCTCCATGGCTTTATTTTTCTCCACTATATCGTAACAATAAATAGTATCCTTTTTATTACGAACTCTAAATAGTGGAGTTTGGAGGATGTATAAATGTCCTTCGCGAATTAACTCAGGGAAAAACTGAAGAAAAAATGTGATTAACAATAATCGAATGTGCATCCCATCGACATCGGCATCGGTTGCTATAACAACATTATTATAACGCAAGTCTGCTAAGCCATCTTCAATATTAAGTGCAGCCTGAACGAGGTTGAACTCTTCATTCTCGTAAACTATCTTTTTTGTTAAACCGTAAGAATTTAAAGGCTTCCCTTTTAAACTAAATACAGCTTGGGTATTTACATCACGTGATTTTGTAATCGAACCACTAGCGGAATCTCCCTCCGTAATAAATAATGTAGATTCTAAGTGACGTTCTTTTTTAACCTCATTATAGTGGACTCTACAATCACGTAATTTTTTATTGTGTAAGTTGGATTTTTTTGCTCGTTCTCTACTGAGTTTTTTAATTCCAGCTAAATCTTTTCTTTCGCGTTCAGCTAATAAAATCTTTTTCTGTAGTGCATCGGCAACAACAGGGTTTTTATGTAGGTAATTATCGAGCTGACTTTTAACAAAATCGTTTATAAAAATTCTTACCGAAGGTAAATCCGGCCCCATATCGGCAGAACCTAATTTTGTTTTTGTTTGCGATTCAAAAATAGGCTCTATAACCTTAATACTTACGGCGGCATTTATAGATTGTCGTATATCAGCAGCCTCGTAATTTTTACCGTAATATTCACGAATTGTTTTCACAACAGCTTCTCGAAAAGCTGCTTGATGAGTCCCACCCATTGTGGTGTTTTGCCCATTTACAAATGAGTGATACGATTCTCCATATTGACTACGCATATGCGTCATCGCAATTTCGATATCTTCTCCTAGTAAATGAATTACAGGATAATGAGAGGTTCCTGCAGTAATCTCGTTATTTAACAGATCTAATAATCCATTCTCAGAATGGAACTTTTCTCCGTTATAAACCATAGTAAGTCCAGTATTCAGATAGGCATAATGCCACATCATCTTCTCGATATACTCGTTTACATATCTAAAATTCTGAAAAACAGTTTCATCTGGGATAAAAGAGACTCTAGTTCCTTTACGTATAGACGTTTCTTGAATATCTTCTTCTAATCTGACCTCACCTTGATGAAACTCTACTACTTTAGTTTTCCCATCTCTTACCGATTGGACTTTAAAATAATCTGACAAAGCATTAACTGCTTTTGTACCGACTCCATTTAGTCCAATAGATTTCTTAAAGGCTTTGGAATCGTATTTACCACCGGTATTAATTTTAGAAACACAGTCAATTACTTTTCCTAAAGGAATACCTCTACCAAAATCTCTTACGGTAACTTTTTTACCACGTACATTAACTTCAATATTCTTCCCATGGCCCATTACATACTCATCCACACAATTATCTACAACTTCTTTAAGAAGGATGTAAACACCATCGTCTTGAGCAGTACCATCACCGAGTTTACCAATATACATCCCTGGACGCATGCGAATATGCTCTTTCCAGTCTAGCGACCTAATACTGTCTTCTGTGTATTGATTCTCTGCCATTACAGTTTATTGAATGTGTTATAAAAAAGAAAGTAGTATAGGCTAACCTACACTACTTTATAAATGTACTTGTTTTAGTAATATCTTAGGCTTTACAGACACAAAAGCTCTAACAGATTTATCAACAATTAAACATTGAAACGGAAGTGCATAATATCACCATCCTGAACAATGTATTCTTTTCCTTCGACAGATAACTTACCCGCTTCTTTGCAAGCAAGTTCAGATCCTAAAGAAACGAAGTCATCGTATTTTATTACTTCTGCTCTAATAAACCCTTTTTCGAAATCGGTATGAATTACTCCTGCAGCTTGAGGCGCTGTAAATCCTTCCTTAATCGTCCATGCTCTAACTTCTTTTACACCTGCGGTAAAATAAGTTTGAAGTTTTAATAACGAATAAGCAGTACGAATCACCTTTTTCACTCCAGGTTCTGTTAAACCCATGTCATTTAAAAACTCTTGACGCTCTTCAAAGGTTTCTAATTCCATTATATCTGCTTCCATTCCTGCTGCAATAACAAGCATTTCCGCATCTTCATCTTTTATTGCTTCCTTAACGGCTTCCACGTAAGTATTACCAGAATTAGCATCATCTTCGTTTACATTACAAATGTATAAGATTGGCTTGTCTGTCAAAAGCATTAAATCTTCAACAATCTCTTTTTCCTTATCCGTTAAATCTATAGAACGTGCAGACTGTCCGGATTCTAAATGAGTTTTGTATTTTTCTAGAATTAAAAGGTGCTTTACAGCATCTTTATCTCCAGTACGAGATTTCTTTTTGGTAGCATCAATTTTCTTATCTACAGACTCTAAATCTTTAATCTGTAATTCTATATCAATGGTTTCTTTATCGCGAACAGGATTGATAGATTCATCAACATGCGTGATATTATCGTCATCGAAACAACGCAATACATGAACAATAGCTTGGGTTTCTCTAATGTTAGCTAGGAATTTATTCCCTAAACCTTCCCCTTTACTTGCACCGCGAACTAAACCAGCAATATCGACAATCTCTACAATTGCTTGTTGCATTTTTTCGGGTTTCACTAATTCTTCCAACTTTGCCATTCTATCGTCTGGCACAGGAATGACGCCAACATTAGGTTCTATTGTTGCAAAGGGATAATTTGCTGCCAATGCTTTAGCATTAGACAAACAATTAAAAAGGGTTGATTTACCAACATTAGGCAATCCTACAATTCCACACTTCATAGCTAAATTTTAGAATTGCAAAGATAGTTTTTCGTAGAAGAGTTGAAAAGGTAAAGATTAAAAGTTTTAGGAATTGCGTAAGAATTTTACACTACCTAAAAATAGTAACATCTCCAGTGATACTTAAATGCTCTAACTCTAATAAATAATAATACACTCCTTCGAGTACTTCATTAGAATGATTTTCACCAGCCCATGGTTCTACTAAAGGACTTAGTGTATGAAATACCTCTGCTCCCCATCTATTAAATATTTTAAGACTTACAGTCTCACAATCATTGAGACCGCTAATCAACATTAAATCGTTTTTGGCATCTCCATTAGGCGTAAATACGTTTGGGACGGATACATGTTTATAAACCGACTCTGCATTGTAATCGATTAATTGATTGAACTCTTCAGAACAAAACTCATTGCTAGCAATTAAACTTACATTATACATACCACCAACCTCTATGATCATTGTAGGATTAATTTCTTCAGACTCCTCACCATTTAAATCCCATAGATAAGAATCTGATAATACAGATTCATTTACAAATTGAAGTTCTTTAGTACATGAATCTATTGTATAAGAAAATAATGAAACGGGTTTCTGAAGAAAACCGATATCGATACTTTCACCATAATTACCAGTACACCCCATATCTGTTAGAACATCTAGACTTACAAAGTAAACTCCTTCTTCTGTATAAATGTGTTCTTCAGAATAAGATTGACTAATAGTTCCGTCACCTAAATCCCACTCCCAAGATGCAGAATTATCGAAGTTCGAAAGCACTGTTAAGTTTTGAAACTGAAGAACCCCTGCCTCGCAATCGTTGGTAGGTATAGTAGCAAACTCTACCAACGGAGGCTGCATTACAGTTATTGAAGTGCTAGCAGAACTAACCACATTACAAGAAGATGGGTTGGTAGCAGTTAAACTTACTGTATAGATCCCTTCAAAAGAATAGATATATGAATTTTGAGTTTCAGTCAAGATATTCCCATCTCCAAAATCCCATTGTAAATCTGTAAATGAATCTGAATTATCAACAATGCTGATTTCTAAGTCTTCGTTACATTCATATGTTAATTGAAAATCAGCATCTACCACTGGCATAGCAACAATCTCTACAGTCATCTCATCGTCCTGACTACAAAAATAATCATTAGAAACTTCGAGGTTAACACTATAGGTTCCTTCATTAAAAACATAGCTAAAAGCATCGTTTACACCTTGTACAACACCATTAATAGACCATTCATAATTATCACCATCCTCACTAAGGTTTGCAAAAGTCACATCTAAAGGCGAGCAACCAGTAAACACACTGGCATCGAACAAAGCAAGAGGTTGGGGATAGACTGTTATCCATTCTTCTTCGGAGAGCGTACTCTCGCAACCAGTAATGGTATTTAACACCGTTAAACTAACATCGTAAGCACCTGGAGCGTATTCAACCACCGGATTTGACAAACTTGAGCTCGAACCATTACCTAAGTCCCAATTGTAGACTAAAGGGGCCGTTGAGTTACTATTTGCGGTAAACGTTACTGTTTGAGGCTCACACAAATTATACAAAGTAGAGTTCATAGAGTTTAAATCATCTCCTGAACTTAGTAGTGTTTGCTCATAAGTTTCTTCACAATCTAAATAAGAAACAGTAAAAGAAATTTGCTGAGCACCATCGGTAGTAAAATTGATGTTTTGTGGAGACAGCTCACTGGAAAACTGATTACTAGCATTGGGTCCAAAATCCCAAGAAAATATTCCGTTGTCTGGAATAATACCTGCACCCTCAAAATCGTAGAGTGCATCTTCTTCACAATCTGTAGGAGGTAACGAAAAGTAAGGAAATACGTTTGGGTAAAGAGCAAAACTAATATAAGCGGTATCAGAACAAAAAGTACCTGGATTTGCAATTAAAGTAACCTCATAAGTCCCGCTGTCTGGGTAAACGTAAAAAGGTTCTACTTCGGTAGAATTATCGGTTGTACTAGTAAGGTCTCCGAAATCCCAAGAGTAATCGAATGCATTAATACTTTCGTTGGTGAAATTGACATCTAATCCATCACAATAAACATCCGCAACAGGCGACGCTGCAGTTGCAATTTCGCAATCCACAACTAAAAACCTAAAATCTCTTAATATTTCGCCTAAATAAACGCCGTTTCTATATTCTTCTACTTTTATCCCTATAATATAATAACCTTCTTGAGTAGGAGTACCTGTTATAACACCGCTAGAGGAATTAATTCCCAGAACAGGATTAGAATCCATCGGATAGTCATTTGAATAACCAGTTTCCCAAGCTACTTGTGCGTAGGGTGGAGGATATGTTTCTGTGGGATCCATATTACTTGAACCATGAAAAGGAGCAACTAAAGAATAAACTAAAGAATCACCATCTACATCTGTAGCAGACTGACTAATTTCGACATCTGAGCCCAGACATAAAGCCATAGGAGGGAAACTATCGAATGTTGGTGAATTATTGCATGCCGCACCAGAAATTGCAGGAATATAAGCCACTAAAGAAGAACCTAAATCTCCTGGATTAACAATATTTAATACCTGATCGTTTCTACAACATCGCTGGTAAACAACCTGATAACCCTGCCCATCATTTGGAAGGGTGGTAATAATCGTATAAGTCCCTTTTTCTACACATAATTCTGGCGGTAGTGTTAAGCACTCGCTAGTAAACTCATCTACTACATATTCTTGAAAAACAGAACCGTGATCTAGATAACTCACTAAATCATTATCCATATTGTAAATGGAAATTACACCACTCCCATCGAATCCAGTTCCGTTGGTATTTGTTGGGCCACAATCTCTGTAAATAATCACTTTTATTTCGTACTGATTACCTCCCAAACAGGTATAAACCACTTCCCCACCAATTAAGTGGGTTGCGTTTAAAACGAAAGGAAACATAACAAGAATCGATAAAATAAACTTAAATATTCGCATAAAATTCACTTTTGAAAAAACAATAACACTTTAGTAAAAGTACTAAAACTTTGGTCTTGGTAACAAAAACTGTGCTAAACAAAACAATAAAAGCAATTAGGAACTGAAATACTAGAATTCTATTAGCTATAAGGGTCTTGTAGACAAAAAAAGAGATCTAAAACAGAACTCTTTTAAACTGTTTTCAAAACTGCATTAGGATGCAAAGACCGGGAATTCGCGCATCATCTCATTAACACGCTCACCAATAGCTGCTAATACTTCATCATTTTCAAAATTCAGAATTACTTCATCTATCAAATCAACAATCGTAACCATATGCTCTTCATTTAAACCTCTAGAGGTTAAAGCAGGAGTCCCAACCCTAATACCAGAAGTAATAAATGGAGATTGTGTATCGAAAGGAACCATGTTTTTATTCACCGTAATATGCGCTTTTACAAGTGCATTTTCTGCGTCTTTTCCTGTTATATTTTTAGACCGTAAATCTATTAACATACAGTGATTGTCGGTACCACCAGAGACTACATCATAACCTTTAGCAACAAAAGCATCAGCCATAGCAGAAGCATTTTTCTTAGTTTGTAGTGTATATTCGAAAAATTCATCCGTTAAAGCCTCACCAAAAGCGATTGCTTTAGCAGCGATTACATGCTCTAAAGGGCCTCCTTGCATTCCAGGGAATACCGCAGAATTTAATAGAGCAGACATCATTCTTACTTTCCCTTTTGGAGTTTTCAAACCCCAAGGGTTTTCAAAATCTGTAGGAACCATAATCATACCACCACGAGGACCTCTTAAGGTTTTGTGGGTAGTAGTAGTTAGAATATGACAATGCGCTACTGGGTCATTTAAGATCCCCTTAGCTATTAATCCAGCTGGATGAGAAATGTCGGCCATTAAAACAGCACCTATTTTATCTGCAATTGCTCTAAATCGAGCATAATCCCAATCTCTAGAATATGCGGAAGCACCACAAATAATTAATTTTGGTTTTTCGGCTAAAGCAACTTCTTCTACTTTATCCATATCTACCCTACCGGTTTCTCTTTCTACTCCATAAAAAGAAGTTTTGTACAACTTTCCGGAGAAGTTAACTGGAGAACCGTGTGTAAGATGCCCTCCGTGAGAAAGGTCGAATCCTAAAATTTTATCTCCAGGATTTAAACAAGCATGATATACTGCAGCATTTGCTTGAGAACCGGAGTGAGGCTGAACATTTGCATACTCGACACCGAATAAAACCTTGGCTCTATCAATCGCCAATTGCTCTACCTCATCTACGACTTCACAGCCACCGTAATATCTTTTTTGAGGATAACCTTCAGCATATTTATTAGTTAAACAAGACCCTACCGCTTCCATTACTTGGTCGCTAACGAAGTTTTCTGAAGCGATTAATTCAATTCCATAAACCTGTCGCTCGTGTTCGTCTTGAATTAAATCGAAAATTTGCTGATCTCTTTCCATCTTTTTAGAGTTAATGATTAATGTTGGTTTCGTGATTTCGGATGCAAATATAATCCTTATTTTTGTGCAAAATTTAGTTAAGATGATAAAAGCAAACGATCCGAATAGAAAATCGTGGATTGAAGTTTCGAAAGACTCTGATTTCCCCATACAAAACATTCCTTTTGGAGTGTTCAAAAAAGAAAACAACAGCACTATTGTAGGTACACGTATTGGTGAATTAGCCATTGACCTAAACGCACTAAACAAGCTAAATTATTTTGAGGGAATAGATGTAGACTCTACTCTATTCGCACAAGAAACTTTGAATCCTTTCTTAAAATTAAATAAAACTACTTGGCGTGCAGTTAGAGATCGTATAGCTGAAATTTTTGATGCAAACAATACGATGAGCGAAGCTCATAAAGAGCTAGCTATTTCTGCAATCACAGAAGTAGAAATGGTTATGCCGGTTCAGGTTGGTGATTATACCGACTTTTACTCAAGTCGTCAGCATGCGCACAATGTTGGGTGCATGTTCCGCGATCCAGACAACGCCCTTTTACCCAACTGGCTTCACATCCCAGTAGGATACCACGGGAGATCTTCATCTATTGTATTGTCTGGTACGGACATTCACCGACCTAAGGGACAACAATTACCTTTAGGAGCAGAAGTTCCTGTTTTCGGACCTTGTAAGTTAATGGATTTCGAATTAGAAATGGCTTTTGTAACTGGACAAGGAAAAGAAATGGGCAATTCTATTTCTACTTCGGAGGCAGATGACTACATTTTTGGAATGTGTATTTTCAATGACTGGTCTGCTAGAGACATTCAAAAATGGGAGTATGTACCACTTGGACCTTTCTTAGGTAAAAACTTCGGTTCTTCTATCTCTCCATGGATTGTTACACTAGATGCTTTGATACCGTTTCGTGTCGCAGGGGAAAAACAAGAACCTCAAATTCTTCCTTATTTAGAATTCAAAGGAGATAGAAACATCGATATCAAATTAGAAGTGCAAATTGCTTGTGACGATTTCAAGCCCCATACAATATCTAAATCCAACTACAAATATATGTACTGGAACATGAATCAACAGTTGGCACACCATACAGTAAACGGTTGTAATATTAATGCTGGTGATATGATGGCTTCTGGAACAATTTCAGGAAACACACCTGAAGCATATGGTTCTATGCTAGAATTGTCGTGGAAAGGAACTAAACCTATGACTATGCCTGATGGCACAGAACGTAAATTTATAAAAGACAACGACAGTGTAATTATGAAAGCACATTGTCAGGCTACTGATTACAGAATCGGTTTTGGAGAGGTTAGAACTAAGATTCTTCCTGCAAAATTATAATTTGGAAGCCTGATTATTGAACACTATAAGCAGTTAAAAACAAAACCTAAAACCATTTGAGAATTTGGCAAATTTCATGTTATCATTTATAATGAATGTTTCAAATATAACCTGAAATCTTTAACTACAATAAATCTAAAAAAAAGCCATGAAATAAACCTCATGGCTTTTTTTTAGATTTAAACAATTTCCTTAGGTTTATGGAAACAATTTTTAATATGAGCGAAATAGATATAGAGGTAGAAAATAAAGAAATTGTAAAACGCTACAAAGCACTATTACGCTCTTGCAACGGAGACATTACACGAGAAGATAAAAAACTCATTCGTAAAGCTTTTAACCTAGCAGTTGAAGCACATAAAGATGTTCGGAGAAAAAGTGGAGAACCATATATATTTCACCCTATAGCAGTAGCTCAAATTGTTGCCAAAGATATTGGACTTGGAGCCACCTCTATAGCTTGCGCACTACTACACGATGTTGTAGAAGATACAGAATACACATTGGAGGACATAGAACGGATGTTCAATCCGAAAATTCGTCAAATAATTGATGGATTAACAAAGATAACTGATCTCGCCGAACAAGACATTTCTATACAAGCAGAGAATTTCAGAAAAATGCTCCTTACATTATCTGATGATGTACGAGTTATTCTCATAAAACTTGCGGACAGATTACATAATATGCAAACCCTAGACTCTATGGCTAGGCATAAGCAACAAAAAATAGGTTCTGAAACCTTGTATATTTACGCACCACTCGCACATCGTTTAGGCTTGTATTCTATTAAAACTGAACTAGAAGACTTGGGTTTAAAACATACCGAACCTGATGTATATAGAGAGACGGCAAGACAACTTAATGAAACAAAGACAGCTAGACTACAATACATACAACGATTCACAAAACCTCTAAAAGACACTCTAAAAAGTCACGGATTAAAGTGCTCAATAAAAGGAAGACCAAAGTCAATTTTCTCAATTTGTAAAAAAATTAAGAGCCAAGGAGTTTCATTTGATGAGGTTTACGACAAGTTTGCGATTCGTATTATTATAGAGTCTAATATTGACGATGAAAAATCAGATTGCTGGAAAGCATACTCGCTAATTACCGATAATTACCGCCCCAACCCAGACCGCCTAAGAGACTGGATTTCGACACCTAAAGCAAACGGCTACGAATCGCTACACACTACAGTAATGGGGCCTGGAGGAAAGTGGGTTGAAGTGCAAATACGCACAAAACGGATGGATGAGGTAGCCGAAAAAGGATATGCTGCTCATTGGAAATACAAACAAGAAGGAATCACTAAAGAAGGGAATCTAGAAGATTGGGTAAATCAAATTAGAGAATTACTTGAAAACCCAGAATCTAATGCTGTTGATTTCCTAGAAGAGTTTAAACTGAATCTTTTTTCAAAAGAAATTTTCGTCTTTACTCCGAATGGAGATTTACGAACATTACCAAAGGGCTCATCAGTTTTAGATTTCGCGTTCGACATTCACTCACAGCTTGGAGCAAACTGCTTAGGATGTAAGGTAAATGGGAGATTAGTTCCCTTAAGTCATAAGCTTAAAAGTGGTGACCAAGTAGAGGTTATTAGCTCTAAAAACCAGAAACCAAAAAAAGCTTGGTTAGACTACGTACTTACAGCCAAAGCAAAGAACAAAATTAAGAGTTCTTTAAAAGACGATAAAAAAATAATTGCAGAGGAGGGGAAAGAAATTCTTGAAAGAAAATTAAAACATTTAAAACTCAATTTCTCTAACAGCGTTATAAACGAGCTTTGTACTTACTTTAAGTATAAAACTAGTTTAGATTTATTTTTCGATGTAGGTTCTGGAGTTCTTACCAACACTCGTCTTAAAGACTTCGTTGAAAACAAAAATAGCTGGTATCAATACTTAAAAAGTAAGATTTACCGAAAATCTAACAATCCAATAACACAAAAAGAAGAGGTAAAATACGACACACTAGTATTTGGGCCATCAGAAGAAAAACTAAACTTCACTTATTCAAAATGTTGCACTCCAATCCCTGGAGATCATGTATTTGGATTCACCACGATTAGGGAAGGAATAAAAATACACCGTCACGACTGCCCTAACGCTATTAGATTACAGTCTAATTTCGCATACAGAATTCTTATAGCAAAATGGATAGATAGTACCAATATAGTATCGATTGCTATGATTAACATTAAAGGAATAGATAGAGTAGGACTAGTAACCGAGGTAACGCAGATACTATCAAACAGTCTAAAAATCAACATTCAGTCAATAAACATTAGTAGTGAAGACGGGATATTTGACGGTTTAATAACGGTGGTAATTCAAGATAAAAATAGCTTAAACTCTGTTATTGAAACACTCAAAAAGGCAGAGGGAATTACCTCGGTAAAACGCAAATTTAAAAGTACTTAAAAATAAGATGAATCAGAAATTAATGCTTAGTTTTACGCCTTGTTTCTGACGTCTATTTCAATACAATGAGCAAGAAAATACAAGAACAAGTAAAACAGGTTTTTACTACCTATTTAGGACAAAGCGGGCAAAGAAAAACGCCCGAGCGTTTCGCAATACTCAAAGAAATTTACAATTACAATGATCACTTTGATATAGAAACACTTTATATTAAAATGAAAAACCAAAACTATCGTGTAAGTAGAGCAACACTTTACAACACGATTGAATTGTTATTGGATTGTAATTTGGTGCGCAAGCATCAATTTGGGGAAAATCAAGCTCAGTACGAAAAGAGTTTCAGTAACAAACAACACGACCACTTAGTATGTACCGAATGCCGTAAGGTATTGGAGTTTTGCGATCCTAGGATCCTAAACATTACGAATGCGGTTGAAGAAGCTTTAGGCTTCACTGTGGTTCACCACGCACTAAACATGTATGGTACATGTAAAGAATGTACCGATAAACAAA
>CAJWJW010000008.1 GCA_913041775.1 uncultured Flavobacteriales bacterium | reverse complement strand
ATTGAGAATGCAGTAGTTACAACTGGGACTTTCGATGGGGTACATATTGGGCATTATAAAATTTTAGACCGCTTAAAAGAAATAGCTACTTCAATAAAGGGTGAAACGGTTTTGTTAACCTTTTTTCCACATCCTCGTATGGTATTGTTTTCTGACAACGATTTAAAGCTCATTACTACTAAAAATGAAAAAATAGCTCTTTTAGAGAAAGCAGGAATTGACCACTTAATAATACATCCATTTTCTAGGGCCTTTTCTCGTTTGTCTTCTGTAGAGTTTGTTCGCGATATATTGGTTAATAAAATTGGGACATCACGATTGGTAATCGGCTATAACCATCATTTTGGAAGAAATAGGGAAGGTAGTTTTGAACATCTTAATGAGTTCGGCCCGATGTATGGTTTTCAGGTTGAGGAAATTTGCGCACAGGATATAGATGCTATTTCGGTGAGTTCTACTAAGATTAGGAAAGCGCTAGAGTCTGGTGATATTATGACTGCTAAAGATTATTTAACACACGACTTCCATCTAAGCGGTATTGTCGTTAAAGGAAATAATCTAGGGCATAAATTAGGTTTCCCAACTGCGAATTTAAAAATTGTTGACTCACACAAACTCATTCCTGCAAATGGCGTTTATTCAGTAACAGTTATGGTGCACAATCAGCAATATAGAGGAATGCTTAATATTGGTTTACGACCTACTATTGATGGCGAAGAAAAAACCATTGAAGTACATATCTTAAATTTTGACGAAAATATTTACGGAGAAGAGATTACTTTAACATTTAAAAATCGGATTAGAGACGAGAAGAAGTTTGATAGTTTAGACGCATTAAAATCTCAATTAGAATTGGATAAACAATTTGTTCAAGCCAATTAAGATGCGTCTTTTATTCTTTTTTATCTTTTCTAGTTTTACTTTATTGGCACAAGAAGATTTTATTTACAAAAGTTTAGATGCTGCCTTAGCGAATCCAAGCCAAGTTTACCAACTTCAGTTAAGGAGGGAAGGCTTTACTGAATTTCCTAAAGAATTAATAGAATTCCCTAATTTACGAGCACTCGATTTAAGTAAGAACAAGATTAAGTCTTTCCCAGACTCCTTGGCGTTTTTGTCCTCATTACTTAGTCTCAATTTAAGCAGAAATAACATTGTGTTAATCCCTACTAATATTTGTCTTTTAGTATCTCTAGAGCAATTAGATTTATGGGATAATTATATAACTGAACTCCCAGAACAATTAGCAGACTTAAAAAACCTTACTCTACTAGATGTTCGTGGAGTCGCTTTAAATTTTAATAAATACAATACGTATTTAGAAATGATGAAAGGTGTAGACTTACATATGAGCGAACCCTGCGATTGCATGGAGTAGTAATCAGGCGAAAGAGGTATAAGACTCTTTTTATTATCTCTTTCTTACAAAGAAATTCACTGTGAATGAATGAGAGACGATCCTTTTAAAGCTGCTTTACATCAACGTAAGTCAAAATCATACCTTCAATCTCTTCGTGGTAAATGTTAAATTTCTTCTCTAAATAGGTGGCAGTATTTTCTTTGTGTATAATATCGTCTCTGTAATTGAGATTTTTATCACCTATATATTTAAGAACAGATTCTTTAGCGCCCCATAATTTGCAAGCAAGCTTTATGCTTGGGTTTTTAAGGAAAGTTATGTTTTCCTCCTCCGACAATACTCTAGAAATGAGTCGAAGCATTTTCTCTTGAGGCTTTTCGATATCTATACCTACCTCTATATCGCCGAAAGCAATGGCTATATAATTATGACTATGTGAAATAGAAACGTGTTCTACCTCTTTAATATAAGGCTTCCCAGATTCTTTATGCTGCAGCAATAAACTGTTTGTGAAAAGAGATTTTAATGCAATTCTACATGCTAAAAATTCTACTTTCCTTTTTTCTGTTTTAAGTGCCTTGTAATCCCTTTGCTCCTTAGGGTTTAATTGTACAATCTTTAATAAAGTTCCGGCACACGAATTTACCCTCCATACATACAGGTGGCTTTTTAGTGCAGTGTTTTTGTAAAATACTTGTTTCATCTAGCCGGTAAATATATACTTCTTTTGTCTTTGCTTTTGTTCTTGTATAACAGCATTCAATAACCCATACTATTATTGTACATTTGTAGTCTAAGTTTTACTAAAAAATCTTGAAACTATGAGTGCAGTTAAATACAAGGTTAAAGACATTTCTTTAGCAGATTGGGGAAGAAAAGAAATTCGTTTGGCAGAGGCAGAAATGCCTGGTTTAATGTCTATTCGTGAAGAATATGCTGCGGCACAACCTTTAAAAGGTGCGCGTATTGCAGGTTGTTTGCACATGACTATTCAAACGGCTGTTTTAATTGAAACTCTGGTTGCTTTAGGAGCAGATGTTACTTGGTCGTCGTGTAATATATTTTCTACTCAAGATCATGCAGCTGCAGCAATTGCAGCAACTGGAGTCCCTGTTTATGCTTGGAAAGGTATGAATGATGAGGAATTTGACTGGTGTATAGAGCAAACTTTACATTCGTTTAAAGACGGCAAAGCATTAAACTTAATCTTAGACGATGGTGGTGATTTAACCAATATGGTTTTTGATAGATTCCCCGAATTAGTTCGAGACATCAAAGGATTGTCTGAGGAAACTACTACCGGAGTTCACCGTTTATTCGACAGAGAGAAAAATGGTACACTTGTTATGCCAGCTATAAACGTAAACGATTCTGTTACAAAATCAAAGTTTGATAATAAATACGGATGCCGGGAGTCTTTAATAGATGGTATTCGTAGAGCAACCGATGTAATGATCGCAGGTAAAATTGCTGTTGTTGCTGGATACGGAGATGTAGGGAAAGGTTCTGCTCAGTCTTTACAAGCCGCTGGTGCTCGTGTAATTGTTACCGAAATCGATCCTATTTGCGCACTTCAAGCTGCTATGGAAGGCTTTGAAGTTAAGAAAATGGATGATGCCGTTAAGGAAGCTGATATAGTTGTAACCACAACAGGGAACAAAGATATTATAGTAGGTCGTCATTTCGAGAATATGAAAGACAAGGCTATTGTTTGTAATATTGGGCACTTCGATAATGAAATCGATGTAGCTTGGTTAAATAATAACCATGGGGCTTCGAAAATTGAAATCAAACCTCAAGTAGATCAATATACAATTGCTGGTAAAGATGTTATTTTATTAGCTGAAGGTAGATTAGTAAACTTAGGTTGTGCTACAGGACATCCTTCTTTTGTAATGTCTAATTCATTCGCTAATCAAACTTTAGCACAACTAGAGCTTTGGTTAGATTCCGATAAGTATGAAAATAAAGTTTATACTTTACCAAAGCACTTAGACGAAAAAGTAGCTCGTTTACATTTAGCTAAATTAGGCGTCGTACTAGAAGTACTTAGCAACGATCAGGCTGATTATATTAGTGTTCCAGTTGGAGGTCCATATAAGCCAGAATACTACCGATATTAGATCTTACAGTAAGCAGTTAAGATTGTTTCCTGATTCTAATTATTAGAGTTAAGCACTAATACAGTCTTATATGTTATGAAATAAAAAAATCGCCTTCGGGCGATTTTTTTGATTTAAGATGATTGTTTTGAGAACGTCTAAATCTCGGGGTTCTAAATCCCTAATGTAATATAGAGCTTACTCGAAACCTGATTATATAGTAGCCTTTGAGGAGTTTAATTTTGTAAATTTTCATTTCCAATCACTTTGTACATGCTTAATTGTAGATCCTCAACTTTACCCCATCAAAGCTAGTTTTATACCTATGTAGTGGGTAGTTGGCGGGTTCATGAGTTACAGCACCGTCAAAAATGAAGTATTCAGAGTCGCAGCAATGACAGGCTAATGTATTGAGTTCCTCACTGTTAATATAGACCTGTTCGCAGCTGTTTAAAGGCTCGTTAGTGCACGCTCTATCATAGGCGATATAGTTATCGAAATAGTCGTGAAAAATTAAAATTCCATTTACACCTCCATCTATATAGGTCGTTCCTCCTGGGAAGTGTAATCCATTAAATTCGACATTATTCGGGTATAGATAGGTGTTTACGTAGGCGTCTGGGAATTGATAATTGTCCTTATCACAGCCGTAAATTTGCAATAGAACCATGCTAAGTAGAAGTATTCGTGTCATACAAATAGTTGATATTGAGGATTGTTTCTAAGTATTAGTGCAAAAAAACAACAAAGAATTGTAGTACGACACTTATTACTTGTTAAAAGTATTTGAATTGCATCTTAATTAGTTCTATATTTACCAGATTCAAAAAAATCTAGGCAAACTAAAATATAAGTTTATGCTGCGAACATTACTAGCTGTGATTGCCTTGCTCGGGATCTCAAACTATTCTATAGCACAGTCACAATCAGGTACCTTAAAAGGTACAATTACAGAGTTTGATACAGGAGAGTCTGTACCAATGGCAAATATTGTCATAGAATTAAATGGAACAATTGTCGACGGAGCTATTGCTGACTTTGATGGTAAGTATACCATCAAACCAATAGACCCCGGTAGATATACGGTAAAAGTCTCGTTTATTGGTTTCGCAACCAAACAGATAACCGACGTTCTCGTTTCTTCTAGTAAAATTACTTTTATCAATGCAGCTCTAAAAATAGAGTCTGATGTATTGGGAACTGTAGATTTAGTTGAATATGTGGTACCACTTATCGATCCAGATAAAACAGGTACTACCTTAACTAAAGAAGCAATTACTGCTTTACCAACCCGTGATGTTCAGTCGGTGGCTGCACAAACTGCTGGTATTTATCAAGAAGATGAAGGTGGAGCCCTGAATGTGCGTGGTGCTCGTTCTGATGCAACCTTCTTCTATATTGATGGGGTAAAAGTAAGAGCTTCCAATAAGCTACCACAATCTTCTATTGAGCAAATGACTGTAATTACAGGAGGTTTACCTGCTTCTTACGGTGATGCGATGGGTGGGGTAATTAGTATTACTACGCGTGGACCTTCCAACGAGTTCTTCGGGGGAATAGAAGCAGTTACTTCTAGTGTACTTGATCCTTATGGATACAACTTACTCGGTTTTAACTTGTCTGGTCCTTTAAAGAAGAGAGATGGTAATTCTATCTTAGGATTCTTCTTGTCTGGTGAATACGAAAACGTGAAGGATGAAGATCCTTCCGCTGTAGGTATGTACCAGATTAAGGACAATGTAATGAAAGATTTACATGAAAACCCATTATTGTTTAGTTATAACTTAGGTGAAGTAGAAGCATTAAGAGCTTCCGAGTTTGTTACTATGGACGACTTAGAGCATATCGATGCTAAGCAAAATGTAGCTAAACAAAGTGCACGTATACAAGGTAAGATAGATTTTAAGCCTTCTAAAAACACGAATATCACCCTGGGTGGTAACTACTCGTATTCTAAAGACAGAGGTTATATTTATACATACAGTTTATTCAATCCAGAGAATAATCCTGAAACGATTAAAAACTCTTGGAGAGTATACTCTCGTTTACAACAAAGTTTCGGTGCTTCTGATGAAGAGCAATCTTCTTCTACTTTAAAGAATGCGTTCTTTACTTTACAGGCTGATTATTCTCAAGACAACCAAGTCACACAAGATTCGGATCATAAAGATAAATTATTTGATTACGGTTATATTGGTAAATTCACACCAGAACGTAACTTAGAATACAACGTTGTATGGGACCCTACTGACAGTTTAAATGTTATTTGGGAAACTGCTGACGGTATGATTGATACTATTGTTGAAGTAGGGGGCTATTATTACGATGATGAATTAGAACAAAATGTACCGTTTTATAATTTTTCCGAACAAACAAATGTTGTTACCAACATTGCTTTCGAAGCGGCTGACTTAAATCCTTATGCTACTACTTATACGCAGTCGTATTTCGATTTCTTAGGAAATCAAGGAATTACTAGTTTAGCCCAAGTAAGTGGTATAGGTGCTGCAGTAAATGGTGATCGTACAGAAGATGTTTATTCTATTTGGTACAATACAGGTAGAGAGTACAACGGATATAGTAAGTATAAAGATTCCCAATTCCGTTTTACTGGTTCTGCTTCTGCTGATATTAATGACCATGCACTTCAGTTTGGTTTCGAATATGAGCAAAGAGACGATAGATATTACGGTATTAGTCCAGTAGGTCTTTGGACTTTAGCTCAGCAACAAGTAAATAAATACATCGGTTTTGAAGAAGGGGCTTACCAATTCTTAAACGATAATGGTTCTATAGTAGGGCAACAAAATATTTACAACTATGATGAGATGACTAGTTTTGCTACTAAGTTTAGAGATGAACACGAAATTGGTTACGATCAAATTGTTGATATTCATACTTACATACCAGAAGATTTTGATATTTCTATGTTCAGCTCTGATGAGTTACTTACTCAAAATCCGAACTCATCTTATGGTTCTTGGTATGGTTACGATAGTGAAGGTGTTAAGTTAGAAGGTGTTCAACCAGGAATGAAAGAATTCTTAACTGACAAAGATGAAAATGGAGATTATAAGCGCGAAATGGGTGCTTTCCAACCTATTTATGTTGCCGGTTATATTCAAGATAAATTTGCCTTCGAAGATTTAATTTTTAATATTGGTGTTCGTGTAGATAGATACGATGCGAATCAAGAAGTATTAAAAGATAAGTATTCTGTATACGAAGTTCTGACTGCTGGAGAAGTTAATTCTTTAGGTACGCACCCTTCTAATATTGGAAACGATTACGTTGTATACGTAAATGATAAAGTAAATGCTTCTTACATTACTGGGTATAGAAGTGGAGATAACTGGTTTAACGCTGAAGGTCTTCCTATTACCGATCCAGGTGTTCTAGATGCTTCTACCGGTGTAATACCCATGTTGGCTGACCCTTCTGCTTCTGCTGAAGGTGCTGACCCATTAAATGCTGGTTTAAGTGCTGATGCATTTGAAGATTATACTCCGCAAGTCTCATTCATGCCTCGTATTTCTTTTAACTTTCCAATTTCGGATGAAGCTATTTTCTATGCACATTACGATGTATTAACGCAACGTCCTAGTAGAAATAGAATGGATCCTACAGATTATTTATTCTTAGCTCATAAAACGGCAAGTACTATAAATAATCCTAATTTGAAGTCTCAACGTACTACGGATTATGAACTTGGATTTAAACAAACACTATCTTCTAGTTCTGCTCTTTCTATCTCTGCTTTTTATAGAGAAATGAGAGATATGATTCAGTATACTAAAGTTGCTTTTGCATACCCTAGAGAGTACTTTACTTTTGGTAACCTTGATTTTGGTACTGTAAAAGGATTATCTATTGCTTACGAAATGCGTAGAACTAACAATGTGAGCTTTAATGCAAACTACACTTTACAGTTTGCAGATGGTTCTGGTTCTTCCTCTACATCAGGTGTAGATATCGTAAACTCTGACCAACCTAACTTAAGAACTACTCTACCTTTAGATTACGACCAACGTCATAATTTAACCGGTAGTATTGATTTCCGTTACGGTTCTGGAAACAAGTACAATGGTCCTGTAATTAATGGCCGTGCTATTCTAGAAAATATGGGTGTAAACTTAGTTGCAACTGCAGGCTCGGGAACTCCTTTCTCTAGACAGTTGAATTCTACTCGTGAAGCCATGTTTGGTATCAACGATAGAACAAACTTAGAAGGTTCTGTAAACGGGTCTCGTTTGCCTTGGAGATATCGTTTAGATATGAGAGTAAATAAGAGTTTTGATATAAAGTGGGGAGAAGGTGAGGACTTGAAGTCTGCTTCTATGAATCTTTACCTACAAGTACAAAACTTGTTGAATACTCAAAACCTTGTTACTGTTTACCAATATACTGGTAATGCTGACGATGATGGTTACCTTAATTCTGCTGTAGGTGTTAATGATACACAGAATCAGGTTGATCCAACATCATTCTCGGATTTATATTCTTTAAAGTTAAATAACCCAAATAACTACACGCGTCCAAGAACTGTTCGTATAGGTGTAACACTTGACTTTTAGTCTTGGAAGAAAATTGTATGTTTATGAAAAAGACAATTAAAAATACGCTGTGCATTTTCTTTGCAACCCTAGGATTGGGTGTCCAAGCAAAAGAAAATGTTAATTATACCGGAGGTAATGCTACAACGCCAACGCAATCTTTGGCATATAACTGTGCTGCCGGTACTGCTCAAACATTATTAGATATTAATAATGTTAAAACGACCATTTTAAATGGTGGTGATATGTGGTGGAACTTAGCTTCTGGAAAATACGAAATTCCTAAAAATAGTGGGAAGCATTCTTTGTTTGCTGGATCTCTTTGGATAGGTGGTATGGATGATGACGATCAACTTAAAGTTGCTGCTCAAACTTACCGTCAGTCTGGTAACGATTACTGGCCTGGACCGCTTGATAATGTTCGTCTTACTGCAAACGAAAACCCTAATAATAAATACGGAACTACTGAAGCCCTTATTTGTGCTCAGTACGATTATCACCATGTAATTACTAGAGCAGAGGTTGAGGAATTTGTAGCTTTTTCTACTTCTCAAAATCCTACTCTTGAATTTCCTGATTATTCTATTCCTGTTTCTATTTTAAATTACCCAGGTAATCGTAGTACAGATAATCAAGTAGGAAATGCTTATGAAGGTTATGACGACCAAGTTGGTACGAATCCTTATTATGCATTAGAAACTTTAGCTCCTTTCCGTGATGTTAACGGTGATGGCTCTTACGACCCTACTGCTGGAGATTATCCTGAGTATAATTTAGACGGCACTTTTAACTGTCAAGAAACAGATATGCTTTTTGGAGATCAAACTCTTTGGTGGGTTTACAACGATAATGGTGAGTCTCATACTGCTTCTGGTTCTGTTGAACCTATTGGTTTAGAAATTCAGGCTCAAGCCTTTGCTTTCTCAACAAACGATGAGATTAACAACATGACTTTCTATAACTATAAGTTGATTAATCGTTCTCACAACGCATTAAACGATGCTTATTTCGGTGTTCACGTAGATCCAGATCTTGGTGATTATCAAGATGATTATGTAGGATGTGATGTTGCCAGAGGTCTAGGTTACTGTTATAACGGTGATGAAGACGATGGAACAGCTGCTGGTTACGGGGCTAACCCACCTGCAATTGGTGTTGACTTCTTTAGAGGTCCTGTTGCTGATGAAGGTGATGGAATTGATAACGATATGGATGGAATCATTGATGAGCCTGGAGAGCAGATCATCATGTCTAAATTCATGTACTTTAATAACGATGGATCTGTTACAGGTAACCCTGACATTGCTCAAGATTTTTACAATTACCTACAAGGTAAATGGTTAGATAATAAACCAATGACTTACGGTGCAGATGGTAGAAATCCTTCTAGCCCTTTATGTAACTTTATGTTTCCTGGTGATACCGATCCTTCTTTTGAAAATTCGTGGACAGAACAAATTGCAGGTAATGCTCCTGCTGATAGAAGATTTGTTCAATCTGCGGGCCCATTTACACTTGAACCTGGTGCCGTAAATACAATTACTACTGGTGTTGTATGGGCACGTGCTACTAGTGGTGGTGCATGGGAGTCTGTAGAGTTAATGCGTATTGCTGATGATAAAGCTCAAAAGCTTTTTGACATCTGTTTCGAGGTACTTGATGGTCCTGATGCTCCAGATTTAACTCTTCAAGAGCTAAATCAAGAAATTATTATCACTATTACCAATGCAGTTAACATATCAAATAATAATCAACAATCAAATGAAGATTATTACGAAGAAGATTTAATCAATATTTCAGGATATTATGATGAAGGTCAAACACTTCCTTACAGAGATTCTTATGTATTTGAAGGTTACCAAGTATTCCAGTTAAGAGACGAAACAGTTACTGCTTCTGATGTTTACGATGTTGATAAAGCAAGAATGGTTTTCCAATGTGATGTTGAAAACTATAGAGATGTAAACGGTGTTGCTACTTCTGAAGAAACAATTTCGCCGATTGCTGATCTTATAAACTATAACTTTAGTTTAGATATGGAAGCCGATGTTCCTGTCGATATGACTCTTGATGCAGCTAACGAAGGTATTGTTCACTCCTTTGTTGTAACGCAAGATTTATTTGCAGATGAGAATCGTACTCTTATCAATAACAGAACGTATTACTATACTGCTATTGCTTATGGTTATAACGAGTATCTTGAATACAAACAAGATCAAATTCCCGATACAGATAATATTTATGCTGCTAGTTTCGAGGGTCAGAAAAAACCATTCTTAGCTGGGCGTAAAAATATTAAACAATATACTGCTATCCCTCACATTACAAGTGCAGAATCTAACGGTACAATTCAAAATGCTAACTATGGTTCTATTCCGGAGATGACACGTTTAGAAGGTACGGGTAATGGTGGCTTAGAACTTCAGTTTACTACTGACATGAAAGCCGCATTACTAGACAATGCAATTTGTATTACTAGTACAGACTACGCTTTAGACGGAGGCCCTGTTGGAATCAAAGTTATTGACCCATTAAGTGTTCCTCAAAATAACGAGTTTACTTTTATGTTGAATTCTGTTAATGATACTGCTCGATGGATTCTCACAAACGAAACTACTGGAGTATCTGTAAATTCTGATACTATTATGAGTGTCAAGAATGAACAAATTATTACTCAATGGGGATTGTCTGTAACTCTTGTTAACGGTATTAGTCCTGGTGATGATACTAATGGATCTAACGGTCTATTAAGCGCTACTTTAATAAAAGAGAATTCTACTTCTTGGTTAGACTTTGTTGCCGATAATGATTATTTCGGAGCACGTAATGGTGCAGTTATAGTTCACCCGGCTAACTGGATTCGTTCTGGAACAGCTTCAGAGCCAGATCCTGCAGGAGGAACTAACCCCATTGATGTTGATATGGGGACTACTGATGCTTGGGAAGATGAGAACTCAACTTACGAAGGAATCCTAAATGGTATGTGGGCACCTTATAGATTAGTAGGCTACGACAAAGATGATATTGCTTATGCTCACTCTCCATCTATTGGTAGAGGGCAAAAGTTAAATAAATTGTCTTCTGTAGATATTGTGTACACCGACGATCAATCGCTTTGGACTCGTGTTCCAGTAATTGAAACTGGGGATACGCTTACTAGAATGTTACTAAAAGATATGCCTTCTGTTGATAAAGACGGTTTTGATGAAACCGATGGTAGTACAGGATTCTCTTGGTTCCCAGGTTATGCTTTTGATCTCGAAAGAGGGATTCGTGTAAATATGATGTTTGGTGAAGCTTCAACCCTCCCTTTGCATAATGGGAATGATATGATTTGGAATCCTACTTCTACTAACATAGCCGGTGAGAACTTCTTCTCTGCGTTTTTTAGTAATACTTTTGATGAATCTAATATTGTTTTCGGAGGTCGTCATTATGTATATGTTACCATGAGTGAATATGCAGGTGATGAGGAAGAAGACCATCCTTTTTATTCTAGGCTATTAAATATGGAGTCTTTTGTGAATCAAAAGAAAGTATTTGAAGATATCGCATGGGTTTCTATACCTTTAGCTTCTCAAAATTCAACACTACTTGATGGTGATATTGAAGTACAGATAAGAGTTTCTAAAGCTTATGAAGATTATAATATGGATGCAAGTGACGGTTGTGATTTACCTTCAGACATTAATGATGGACATCCACTTTATACATTCGAAACTAAGTCTATTATGACTGTTACGAATGACGAAGAAACTGCAAAAAATGCTATGGATCTTATTCAGGTAGTACCGAATCCTTATTATGGTAATACGAATTACGAAGGAGATCAAATTGATACTCGAGTAAGAATAACGAATCTACCTAAAATTTGTACTATTTCTATTTACAATGTCTCAGGTACTCTTGTTAGACGCGTAAATTTAGATAGTGAAATTAATGTTACTGGATGGGACTGGGATTTAAAGAACAATTACAATATCGCTATAGCTTCGGGTGTATATATTATACATGTTGATGGTAAAGAGTACGGTGAGAAAATCTTAAAATGGTTTGGTGCACTTCGTCCAATAGATTTAGATTCATTCTAGTAGATTAAAATTGTTAAAGACTAAAATTCATACGACTATGGTTATGAAAAAATATACAAAACAACTGTTCCCTGTTCTTTTAACAGGTTTATTAGTACTTTGTTCTAATAATGTATCAGCAGGTAACGAGCAACGTTCGGGACAAGCAGGTGCTACAGAATTGTTAATCAATCCTTGGGCTCGTTCTTCGGGATGGGGTGGTATAAATACCGCTTCTGTTCAAGGTTTGGAAGCTACATTCTTAAATGTTGCAGGTTTAGCAGGTACAGAAAATACGGAGTTTATTTTCGCTTCTACCTCTTGGCTTTTCGATATGCAAGTAAACTCTTTTGGTTTCTCTAAATCTCTAGCAGACGATGCTGTACTTGGTTTAGCCATTTCTACAGTTAACTTTGGGGAAATTAGTATTACAAACCCAAATTCTCCAGAAGGAACAGGGTCTACTTACTCTCCAGTTGTAATGAATATTGGACTTTCTTACGCTAAGAAATTCACAGACAATATTTCCGGTGGAGCAACTGTAAGAATGATTTCTGAATCTACTCCAGATATGAAAGCTTCGGCTATGTCTCTTGATGCTGGTATACAATATGTAGCAGGAGTTAACCGTCAAATGAAGTTTGGCGTTTCTTTAAAAAATGTAGGTCCAAAAATGAAATTCGAAGGTGATGGTAACGGTGTGAAATTATCTAACGATGACTCTTTTGGTCAAGATTATGATCAAACATATGAGTTAAGATCTGATGCCTTTGAATTACCTTCTTTATTAAATATTGGTGCTTCTTACGATTTCACAATCGATGCTGACAGTCGACTTACCCTTGCTGGTAATTTCACTTCTAACTCGTTTACTAAGGACCAGTACGGTTTAGGTATGGAGTATGGCTATAAATCGTTTTTCATGCTTAGAACTGGGTATGTTTACGAAGATGGGGTCTTAGATTCTGAAACACGCAGTACTGTTTTTACAGGTCTTAATGCTGGTTTTACTTTTGAAATTCCATTGAGCTCAGGCACTGTTTTCGGTTTAGATTATTCTTACCGTCAAGCTAGTCCACTCGCTTCACCTCATTCTATAGGTGCTAGAATAACACTTTAATATTTCCCTCCTAAGGGAGGATGCCAATTTAAAAAGAGGATCCTTTCGGATCTTCTTTTTGCGTTAAACTACTTTTAAAATTACTATTATGTCAACTATATCATATTATACAGAAGAGGGATTACAGAGACTAAGAGCTGAGCTCGAACAGCTAAAGTTTGTAGAGCGGCCTAGCATTTCTAATCAGATTTCAGAAGCTAGAGATAAAGGCGATTTATCTGAAAATGCTGAGTACGATGCTGCCAAAGAAGCCCAAGGGATGTTGGAGATGAAAATAGCTAAACTTGAAGGTATGTATTCTACCGCTCGTGTAATAGACGAGTCGCAATTAGATACTGATAAAGTTCTTGCTCTATCTATAGTTAAAATTAAAAATATTGCAACGAAAAAAGACATGACTTTTACTTTAGTAGCCGAGTCTGAAGCAGATATTAAATCTGGAAAAATCTCAATTAACTCTCCAATTGGTAGTGGTTTATTAGGTAAAAAAGTTGGCAATATTGCTGAGATAACTGTTCCTGCAGGACTCATGAAATTTGAGATTTTACACATCTCACGTTAATGGCTAGTATATTCACCAAGATTGTAAAAGGAGATCTCCCTGCCTTTAAAATTGCTGAAGATGAAAACTTTTTAGCTTTTTTGGATGTTTTTCCTCTTTCTAAAGGGCATGTGCTCGTAATCCCAAAGCAAGAAATAGACTCTATCTTTGATCTTTCTGCTGAGTCATACGCTAATCTTTGGCTTTTCGCTAAAACGACTGCTAATGCTTTAAAGATGGCTATACCGTGTAAAAGAATTGGTATTGCTGTAATAGGTTTGGAAGTTCCTCATGCACATATTCATTTAATCCCACTTCAAACGGTTGAAGATATTAATTTCTCCAGACCTAAATTGAAAGTTGAATCGGATGAAATGGCTGTTATTGCAAAGAAAATCATTGCAGAATTATAAAATTTTAACCAATTCGATCCTGATTGTTTTTAACAAAACTTTCCCACGTAGATTTTCCTTTGCCAGTGTTTATTTCCCCATTTTGCAGCCCATGACACATTGCTGCTGCCAATCCATCTGTAGCATCTAAATATTTGGGCATTTCCTTAATGTTTAACATTTGCATAAGCATCGCTGCTACCTGCTCTTTAGATGCAGTTCCTCTACCCGTGATTGCCTTTTTAATTTTTAGAGGCGCATATTCTGTTACCGGAATGTCTCTTTCTAATGCAGCTGCCATTGCTACACCTTGTGCTCTTCCTAATTTCAACATTGATTGTACATTTTTTCCAAAAAATGGAGCTTCTAATGCAACTTCATCAGGATTGTATTGATCAATAATTGCGAGTGTTTTTTGAAATATCTTTTGAAGTTTTATATAAGGGTCATTTATTTTATTCATGATTAAAACATCCATCATGATCATTTCAAACTCCGATCCTTTTTTCTTTATCAGACCATAACCCATAACCCTAGTACCAGGGTCTATTCCTAAAATAATTTTTTCTTCTTTCAATTGAATGCGATCTTAGTTTGAATTTAGAATGGACTTTCCACATTATTCAGGCGGGTAAATACGCTTTTTACTTGGGTATAATATTTTAAAGTTTCAGGACCATTTTCGCGACCTATTCCTGATTGTTTATATCCACCTACTGGCATTTCTGCCGGAGAATCACCCCAACTATTAATCCAGCATATTCCTGCTTGCAATTTACTAATAACACGGTGTGCACGATTAATGTCTTGAGTAAATACACCTGCAGCTAGCCCGAAGGTAGTGTCATTTGCTCTTTTAATAACCTCAGCTTCATCATTAAAGCGTAGTACCGACATTACTGGGCCAAAAATCTCATCGGTAACATTGGTCATATCATCTTCACAATCTGCAAATATTGTTGGTTCAACAAAAAATCCATCACGAGTATCTTCTGAATTATGTTTGTTTCCACCACATATAAGGCGCGCATTGGATGTCTTTGCCTGATTGATATAACCCATCACTTTGTCAAGATGTTTGGCATTGATTAGGGAGCCCATTTGCGTATCTAAATTCATCGGGTCTCCTAATTTGATCGCTTCACTGCGCATTTTTGCTTTCTCTAGAAATGTGTCATATAGATCGCTCTGGACATATACTCTAGTGCCGTTGGTACAAACCTCACCTTGAGTGTAAAAGTTAGCTAACATCGCTCCAGAAACAGCGTTGTCTATGTTCGCATCATTAAAAATAATTAATGGCGACTTGCCTCCCAGTTCCAAAGTAACCTCTTTGAGTGTTGCTGCTGCATCTGTCATTACTTTTTTTCCAGTATCACAACTACCAGTAAACGAAATTTTTGCAATACGAGGGTGTCGAGTCAAATACTGACCAACGCGATAATCCCCTTGTACTACATTAAAAACGCCAGGAGGCATTCCTGCCTCAGTATATATTTCAGCAAGTTTTAGTACGCTTAAAGGAGTGTTTTCCGATGGTTTAAACACCATTGCATTCCCTGCCGCTAAACACGGTGCAGACTTCCAACATGCAATTTGAATTGGATAATTCCAAGCGCCAATACCAACGCAAACACCTAGTGGCTCACATTTTGAGATGAAAAAAGTATTACTGTCTAAGTCTTGTTGTGTGCCTTGTAATGCTGGTACAAGACCAGCATAATATTCAATCACATCAGCACCACTGATGATGTCGACACAATTTGCCTCTTGCAATGGCTTTCCGGTATCCATTACTTCTAAAGCTGCTAAGTCATCGTTTCGCTCGCGCAAAATTGCCACCGCCTTAAGTAAAATTCTGCTGCGTTCAATTGCAGGCATAGCAGACCAAACAGCAAAGCCCTGTTCTGCAGATTTTACTGCTTTTTCAACGTCGTCTTCACTAGCCTGACCTACCTCACAAATAACTTGGTTTGTGGCTGGATTTATGGTTTTAAATGACTCATTAGAATCCGCTTTGATGTAGCTGCCATGAATATAAAGATGTTGTTGCATATTAGTTATTTTTCCTACTTATTTTTTGTTGAATTGACTGAAAGGATCTGGAAATAATTGACATAAAATAATTGTCATATTTATTTTCGATAAGCATATTTAGCACCATTTATTTAGACTGCCGTAACTATTTTTTGCCCCTGAGCTACTTTATCAGGATGTAGGGATTAATAATTTTTAATCCTTAGAACGCTGTTCAGTTTTAGCGATTATTATTTGTTAAATATAGACTTTTATTAAAGGTTTTGTTCTGCGATTATTGATTACATCTTGTCCTAGTTTTTTATCGTTTCCTGCTGCATTATTTGTAGTTTTAAGCCCTTAAACGTAAACGTGATTCAAGTAAAAAAAAACATACCCGGCTTTTTTGGTGTATTCATTATACTCTGTAGTATAGTGTGTGCTGTGTTTGCCTACTTTATTGCACCAGACAACAGTCCATTTGCAAACGAAATGCACCTTGAGCTTAGTACAATTAGACCGGCAACAGAGGTTTTGTTTTTAAGGATTCCAAAAAGAACGAGTACAAAAATTGGCTTTATTGATCAGCTTTTACATGGTAAACCTCCTGCTTATAAGTCCATTCCTATTAGCTCTTTTAGTGTTTCGGATTCGCTTATTTTGTATCATAAATATGGAACGAATTACTCGCAGTCAATTGCCTTAAATTCTGTATTGTTGTCTAATTCTTCTTCTCCAATTTTTAAAAAAACGTATTTTCTTGGCTGTGATAAATACGGAAGAGATTTATTGAGTCGTTTAATTGTAGCTACTCGAATATCCCTTGCTATAGGGTTTATTTCTGTATTAATTTCCTTGTTAATTGGTATAACTTTAGGCTTAATATCTGGTTATTATGGCTCGTGGATAGACAAGTGTATTCTCTGGCTTATAAATGTAGTTTGGTCTATTCCTACCTTACTCATGGTAATCGCGATTAGCTTGGCTCTAGGGAAGGGCTTTTGGCAAGTTTTTGTAGCTGTTGGTCTTACGATGTGGGTTGAGGTTGCTAGAGTTGTGAGAGGGCAGGTTTTAGGTCTTAAACAATTAGAATATATTCAAGCAGCTAAAGTTTTAGGCTTTGGAGATTTCAGAATCATGTTTAGACATATCTTACCCAATATTATGAGTCCCATTATAGTGATATCTGCTGCTAATTTTGCTTCTGCAATTTTAATTGAAGCTGGCCTGAGTTTTTTAGGGATTGGTGCACAAGCTCCTATGCCTTCTTGGGGAGCGATGATAAAAAATCATTATTCGTATATAATTTTAGATAAGGCTTACTTAGCCTTAGCGCCAGGGATGGCAATTATGTTGCTCGTTTTAGCGCTTATGTATGTAGGTAATATGCTTAGAGCGCATCTAAATGTTAGGAATTAGAATACTGGATCTATAGAGTTTAAGGTGTACATTTACAATCTTCTTTACCTGCCGAACACTTCCTCAATTTTGTCTGCTAACACAGAAGACAGTTTATAATATGATTCTCCCGTCCAACCTGCTACGTGGGGACTTAACAATACTTTTTTAGATTTCAGTAAATATTGAAAACTATCAGGTATTTTTCCATCGAACATATTTTCGAAGCTCGTTTTTTCGAACTCTAAAACATCTAAACAAGCTCCTAAAACTTTTCCTGATTTCAAGCCTTTTACTAGACTTGAAGTACATGTAATTTTCCCTCTAGCTGTATTAATAATGTAAAAGGGTTTAGCCATTTTATCTGTAAAAGCTTGGTCTAAATAATGGTGAGTACTCTTGTTATAGGGTGTGTGAAAACTAATAATATCAGCATTCTGTTGAATATTTTCTAAAGTTGATTCATTAGAATATGCATCTGAATAGCTAGTTTTAACATTATCGTAAGTTAAAACGGTACAATCGAAACCAGAAATACATTTAGCAAATGCTTTACCCATATTTCCATAGCCAATAATACCTACTGTTTTACCAGAAAGCTCAACACCTCTATTAGCTTCTCTATTCCACTGCCCAGCTCTTACTTCAGCATCTGCAGTAGATAGTTTGTTAAACAAATTTAGTAGCATTCCTAAAGCATGTTCTCCAACTGCTTGACGATTCCCTTCAGGAGCAGAAAATAAATGGATTCCTAAATTCGTAGCTTTTATACAGTCTATATTTTCTAGACCGGCACCAGAACGAGCAATAAACTTTAAACTTGTTGCTGCAGCTAGAAATTCTTCATCTATGGGTGTACGAGAACGGATAACCAAGCCCTGATAATTGGCTATTTTAGCTAGTAAATCCTTTCTATTTGAGCAATAATCTTGTTCACAGTTAAAATCCAATTTTTTAAGTCGGTCTTCTAAAATAGAATGTACACTA
>CAJWJW010000007.1 GCA_913041775.1 uncultured Flavobacteriales bacterium | reverse complement strand
CACTGATTTTAGATGAGTTTGACAAATCTTTAGAAGTAGGTTTCGAAAAAGAAATGACTTCAATTTGCTCTTCTTTACCTAAACTCGAAAAGAAGATCCTTACTTCAGCTACACAAAAAGTTCGTATACCTAAGTTTGTAAATCTTAAAAAGCCTGTTTATGTAAATTATCTAAAAGAGGTGGAATCTCAGCTCGAGGTAAAAGCGATAATATCGCCTTCAAAAGACAAAATGGAAACCTTGGTGAGCGCATTAGACCACCTTGGGAATCAACCTGGAATAATATTCTGTAATTTCAAAGAATCCATTCAACGCGTAAGCGAACACCTAACAGACAACAACATAAATCACGGTTGCTTTTTTGGAGGAATGGAACAAAAAGAAAGGGAACGTGCACTTATAAAATTCCGTAATGGCACGCATCAATTACTTATTGCAACAGATTTGGCTGCTAGAGGAATTGATGTACCCGAAATAAAATTCATTATTCACTACCATTTACCCCTACGTAAACAAGAGTTTACACATAGAAATGGTAGAACTGCTCGTATGAATAAAGGCGGAACTGCTTATGTACTTCAATGGGAGCAAGAGAAATTACCCGAATTTATAGACAATTTAAAAGTTGAAAAACTTACAGGGCAATTACCTCCAGAGACTACACACAAAACGACCCTATTTATTTCGGGTGGTAGAAAAGACAAAATTTCTAAAGGTGATATTGCAGGACTCTTTTTTAAACAAGGTGGTCTTGTAGGCGATGAGTTAGGGAATATAGAACTTAAACAAGACTGCGCATTTGTTTCGGTACCTACAGAAAAACATCTTGAACTAATAGAAAAGCTTAACAATACCAAGCTTAAAAAACGTAAGATTAGGGTTACGAAGATTTAATAAATGTGAAACGTCAGAAATAAATCGGGAGAACTATTTTGTAGTTGTTGACTGTAAAACGACTCCTAGATTTGGAAAGTAATTCAGATGAAAAGAATAAACAAATATTTAAGTGAAGTCGGGTTTTGCTCACGCAGAGGAGCAGACAAGCTTATAGAGGAAGGAAGAGTTACCATTAATGGGAAAATACCAGAAATGGGAACAAAAATAGCTCCTAATGATCTAGTACATGTAGATGGAGAGTTAATAGAAAAACCTAAAGAGGATCATGTTTATATTGCATTAAACAAACCTAGAGGTATTGTTTGTACAACAGATGCAGAAACTGAGAATGATAACATTGTAGACTATATAGGTTTAGAGAAACGAATATTCCCAATTGGGAGACTAGACAAACCTAGCGAGGGATTAATTTTCTTAACCAGCGATGGAGACATCGTAAATAAGATATTACGATCTCGTAACAATCACGAAAAAGTATACGAAGTACGAGTTAACAAACCGATCACGAAAGAGTTTATTCACCGAATGGGAAAGGGTATTCCAATTATGGATACCGTAACAGATGACTGTGAAGTAGAACAGATAGATAGCTTTTACTTCAGAATCACACTCAAACAAGGATTAAACAGACAAATTCGTAAAATGTGTGCGCACTTAAATTACGAAGTTTACAAACTTAAACGCATACGGATAATGAACGTAAACCTAGACATACCGTACGGTGAGTGGCGCTATCTAACAGATATAGAAATGGGCGAAATAAATGAGCTAGTAGAAGATTCTCACAAAACATTTGACTCTGAAATATAAGCCAGCATAGACTTAGCCAGTTTTATTACAAATAAACACATCAAAAAGTACTTATTAAATTAAAATACCTATATTTGCGCTTTAATTTACAAATTACACTATGAACAAAGGAACAGTAAAATTCTTCAATGAATCTAAAGGATTTGGATTTATTGTAGACGACGAGTCAAAAACAGAATACTTCGTACACGTAACGGGTTTAATCGATGAGGTTAACGAAGGTGACGCAGTTGAGTTTGAGTTACAAGAAGGAAGAAAAGGTTTAAACGCTGTTAACGTTAAATCTGCTTAATCTTATCACTATGAACAAAGGAACAGTAAAATTTTTCAACGAATCTAAAGGTTTTGGATTTATTGTTGATGACGAAACAAAGACAGAATACTTCGTGCACGTAACTGGATTAATCGATGAGGTTAATGAAGGTGATGCAGTAGAATTCGAGTTACAAGAAGGTAGAAAAGGCTTAAACGCTGTTAACGTTAAAGCTGCTTAATCTTACGACTATGAACAAAGGAACAGTAAAATTCTTCAATGAGTCAAAAGGTTTTGGATTTATCGTTGATGACGAGTCAAAAACGGAATATTTCGTACACGTAACTGGATTAATTGATGAAGTTAATGAAGGTGACGCAGTAGAATTCGAATTACAAGAAGGTAGAAAAGGTTTAAACGCGGTTAACGTGAGAGTAAACTAATTATACTTTACTATTTTATTAAAAAAGCCTATCACAATGTGATAGGCTTTTTTTGTGTTCAATATTTACTATCTATTGATTACAAAATCAACTATTAAGTTAGTACAATACCTACTTATATAAAATTTGGTGAAGTATAAATATCAAAATGATACAAGTTCAAAAACGTTAACCTTCTCTATATATACAACAGAATGGTAACAAAAACGAGTATGGGGAGAATCCACTCAACATGAAATACACTGAGATCAATAGCAACTTGTCTTTATCGAACAGAATAGCTGTAAAACAAGGAATGCACACAAAAACATAATATATTAGCTGAATGGCTGAATACATAAAATCTAGAGTTTTTTTTGAGAACTCAGAAGCTGGAAAAAAGACTAAAACGCATCCTATTATAATCTGCTGGAAACTTACAACACCTAATAATTTAGGGAGCGTATTACGACTGGCAGACAATATGGGTTGTACGAAAGTCTTATTTGTAGACGATGAACCCAATTTTAATGATCGTAACATTAAACGTACCGCCCAGACTAGCTTTAAAGCTATAGACTGGCACTATTGCAATAGTAGAAATTGGAAAGAACATGTTCCCGAAGACTATAAGCTTCTCGCAATAGAAACAGCAGAACCGTCATTTAATTTATTCCAGACAAAACTTCCTGAAAAATGTGTCTTTTTTATAGGAAATGAAAAAGTAGGCATCGACGACTGTATCCTAAGAAAATGTAAAAAGTCTATTTACATCCCCATGAAAGGGCATAATAAATCGATGAATGTGAGCCATGCACTCACCATTGTTTTGGGAGAATGGACAAGGCAGAATTATTATTTAGAAAGGACTTAGGTAAAACAGAAAATCATAAAGTTGAATTGGGAAACAGAATTGGGAATATACACAAGGACTAATAAGCTCAATCAATGTTTTGGTTGAAATCATTTTTATACAATTGATTCGTTAAAACAATAGACAAAGTTTAACTAAAACTGATAATTCAAAACCAAAATAGACATTCGCTTAGTTTAGAGACAATGAAGTCAATTACTGCCTTAACAGAGCCTTAACAATATAGAAAGCAGTATTGTTTGGTAGTTAAGAAGAAACTTATAGATTTGTATTCGATAAAACAACCATAAAACCATACAAATGAAGAAATTAATTTTAGGAATTGTATTCGCTTTAGCAGGTACTTTCGCTAGTCAAGCACAAGAAATCTCTTTTGAAAAAGAGATTCACGATTTCGGAACATTTGAGCAACACGGAAACGGACTTTATGAATTTAAATTCACGAATACTGGAGATGCACCTTTAATTATTTCGAACTCAAAAGGAAGTTGTGGTTGTACTGTGCCAATCTGGCCAAAAGCACCTATCGCTCCTGGAGCATCAGATGTAATTAAAGTTAAATACGACACAAAAAGAATTGGTGCATTTAACAAAAGTGTTACAATCACATCAAACGCTAAAATAGAAGCAACAAAAGTAATCCGTATTAAAGGAAAAACACTTGCTGCTGAAGGAGAACAAACAACACCCGTGAAAAAACCAATTGGAAATTCTCCAGTTGCAAAACCAACTAAATAAGTTAGGTAATTCATAAAATTTTAAGAAATTTGTCCCGCAGTAAATGCGGGACATTTTTTTTGTGTAAAAGTTTAAAAACTACCTGATGCCAAATATTTCAACCAAAGGGCAACGAATGCCCGAATCACCAATTAGAAAGTTGGTTCCATTTGCAGAAGATGCAAAAAAAAGAGGAACAGAAGTTATCCACCTCAACATAGGTCAACCAGACATTAAAACACCTGAAGTAGCCTTAGAAGCAATTCGTAATTTTGAACCTGAAGTTGTTGCATATAGTCATTCAGCAGGATTTCAATCGTACAGAGAAGGATTAGCTACTTATTATAAAAATGTAGGACTTCAAGTAGAGTACCAAAACATATTGGTTACTACAGGAGGTTCAGAAGCGATTACGATTTCCTTAAACAGTATTATGGACGAAGGAGATGAGATCATCATTCCAGAGCCATTTTATGCAAATTACAACGGGTTTTCTACCTCTGCAGGTGTAATTGTAAAACCAATTACCTCAAGTATCGACAGTGGCTTTGCACTTCCTTCAATTTCTGAGTTCGAAAAATTGATCAACCCTAAAACCAAGGCAATATTAATCTGTAATCCTGGAAATCCTACTGGGTATTTATATTCTCAGGAAGAATTAAATTCATTAAAAGAACTCGTATTAAAACACGACCTTTTTCTAATTGCCGATGAAGTATACAGAGAATTTGCTTACGACGGAAAAAAACATATTTCTGTTTTAGGACTTGAAGGACTCGATCAACACTCTATTGTTATAGATTCTGTTTCCAAACGCTACAGTATGTGTGGTGCAAGGGTTGGATGTATTGTTTCTAAAAACAAAGAATTTATAGCCACTGCATTAAAGTTTGCGCAGGCTAGATTAAGTCCACCTACATTTGGCCAAGTTGCCGGAGAAGCAGCATTAAAAACACCGTCTACTTATTTCACAGAAGTTATAGAAGAATATGTGGAGCGTAGAGATCTACTTATAGAAGGCTTAAACGCTATCGAAGGAGTTTTGTGTCCAAAGCCATCCGGTGCTTTTTACTGTATCGCTCAATTGCCAGTAGACGACGCTGATGTTTTTGCTCAATGGTTATTAGAAGACTTTAGCTGGGAAAACAAAACAGTTATGGTTGCTCCAGCTGCAGGCTTCTACTCTACTTCAGAAATTGGAAAACAACAAATTCGTATTGCCTACGTACTAAACACATCAGCTTTAAAAGATGCGATTCGTATTTTAGAGGAAGCATTAAAAGTTTATCCGGGTACCATAAACCCTAAATAAGCTTCTTTTATAGATGCTTTGAAGTAAAACAAATGGTTTGAATACCATTTAATAACTCAAAAAAAGCCACTTATTTTAATCGGAAATAAACTATTTTTGCGGTCCAATAAGTTTATAAATTAAATTCAGTTATGAATTACCAAGAAGAATTAAACGCACGTATTGCTGAAGAGAGAGCAGCAATTGAGCTTATTAAAATCACAAGTGATTTATCTTTCGAAAGATCGATTGAATTAGTAATTTTTAGACACCAATTAATAGACAAAAGATCAAGTGAGATCTTGAATCTACACGAATACGCGAAAAACTTTGTAAATAAGCCGATTAATATATTCGAAACTTTAGCGATCGCTAAAGGAATCTCGGAATCTACTATCGCTCCTTCTAAAATCGACTTAGGTAAGTTAACCTTCGAATGGATTAACGAAAAAGAGCAGTTTGCTGATGTTGCTGCTTTTATAGCAGAAAAATTGAGTTTCGTAAATAACGAGAGTACTTCTATTACCCCAAAAGACGTTGTTCTTTATGGGTTTGGTAGAATTGGTCGTTTACTTGCTCGCGAGCTTATGGCGCAAGAAGGTAAAGGAGAGCAACTACGTTTAAGAGCGATTGTTTTACGTAACAACGATGAGCAAAACATCATTAAAAGAGCCTCTTTATTACGCACAGACTCTGTACACGGGAAATTCCCGGGTACGGTTGTAGAAGATATCGAAAACAAAGCATTAATTATTAACGGACAATCTGTTAAACTAATAAAAGTTTCTAATCCTGAAGAAGTAGATTATACTGCTTACGGAATAGACAATGCTTTATTAATAGACAATACAGGTGTATTTACCAATAAGGGAACACTAAGCAAGCACTTAAAAGCAAAAGGTGTTTCTAAGGTATTATTAACAGCTCCAGGTAAGGAAATTCCTAATATTGTGTTTGGTGCAAATCACTTAGAATACGATTTAGCTACTCATAACATTTTCTCTGCAGCCTCATGTACAACCAATGCGATTACCCCTATTTTAAAAGTGATAAACGATAATTTAGGTGTAGAAAAAGGACATATTGAAACAGTACATGCTTATACCAACGATCAGAACTTGGTAGATAATATGCACAAAAAAGAACGTAGAGGAAGAGCTGCAGCATTAAACATGGTTATTACAAGTACAGGTGCTGGTAAAGCAGTTGTAAAAGTAATCCCTTCTCTAGAAGGTAAGCTTACTGCAAATGCAGTACGTGTTCCAACACCAAATGGTTCTTTAGCTATTCTAAACCTAACACTAAACAAAACTACTTCAGTTGGGGACATTAATGCTATTATAAAAAAGGCTGCCTTAGAGGGGCCTTTAGTAGAGCAAATTAACTACTCAATTTCTAAGGAATTAGTTTCAACAGATATTGTTGGAAACAATGCAGCATCTATTTACGATAGTCCTGCAACTATTGTTTCTCAAGATGGTAAAAACGTAGTGCTTTACGTTTGGTACGACAACGAATATGGATACTCTCGACAAGTTATGCGTTTAGCTAAACACTTAGCTGGAGTTAGAAGACCGATGAACTATTAAGTAGTTTCTCAAAAAGAGCAAAGCCTCATTCGTTAATTCGAATGAGGCTTTTTTGTTTGAATTCAGTGTAAAATCACACTGAGCTAATTGATTTTAAAACTTCTAATAGTACAGCTATATTTTAGTACAACTCAGAGCAATTAGTAAATGGGCAAATTGAATACAATAGTCATAAGGTTTTGTTTAGTACCTATTCGGAAAGATACTCAACTATAAGAAAGAAAAAAGCCTCCTGAGAACAGGAGGCTTTTTATTATAGAAAAGTAAGTATTACGAACTCTATTGCTTTACAAATTGTTTTGTAGAAAGAGCTCCATTTACAAGAACCTCTACAGTATAAATACCTGCAGGGAATCCTGATACATTTAAAGGAAGTACTTGCGCACCTATTAAGTTTCTATAGTCTCTAGAAGCTACTTTTTGCCCCATGACATTTAGAATGTTAATATTCAAGTCTGCAGCATCCTTAATATTTAAAGAAAGCTGAACAAAATCTTTACTTGGATTAGGGTATATGCTCAACATATCATCGAATTGAGATAATTCTGTAGAACCTAATACATTAGTTCCAGTAGCAAAACCAGTAGCAATAGCATTGGGTATACTCGAAGAAGAACCATTGTCTATTCTAGAATCTGCACCTAACAACATACCTACAATGTGCATATCTTCTGTTTTCCAATTTTCATCTATTGCAAATTTAAAATTGAAAGTGAAAGTACTTCCAAACGTAATGGAATTAGGAAAACCAGCATAACCGTCAAAACTAGGACTCAATGCTCTGGCAACATGATGGTATACCATATTAGAAGCAGAAACAGTACCTGGTAAATCTGCCCAGTTTGTTCCATCAACACCAACTAAATCTCCAGCATCACCTCCAGAATAATAATTCGACTGTGCATAACCTGAGGCAACACCACTTACATTGTCTTCGGTAAGAACACAAGCAATTTTCCAGTTTCCACTAGCAGCTAAGTTAAAATCTATGGTTAAAGAAACATTTAAAGAATCTCCATCTACAGAAGCACCATTAGTAATAAATGCAGTAGGTTGTACAAGAATACGTTCCATAAAATCTACTTTTATATCACCTGGATCAATCTCAGAACCACGATCTACTAATGCACTTGGGTAACCAGAAACTTCTAAATCTTGATCGTAAGCTGGAACAGCCATAGGATCGCCATTGTGAATAGCAATACCTTGATAGAAACCATCAAAATCTCTAGCCATCTGATCCATTGCTACAGTTCCACGAGGACACCACCCGCACCAAGTACCTGTACCTTCTTCAGCTATAACTAATTTACCATCTGCTGGTTTTACAGCGTCAACATTAATTATTTTAGTGTCATCTGAACTATCATCATCATAATCTGCATCGTTTACTTCGGCTATAGTAGCTGTTAAACCACTTGTACCTTCACCTAAAATAATTGGATTAGAAAACAAAATAGTCATTTCCTCGAACGAATTTAAGGAAATATCAGAAACATATTCAGTAAAAGAAGAAGTCCCATAGTTGAGTACAACATCAAAAGCAGTAATTGTTGACAATCCTAAATTCTTAACCACAACAGAAGCAAAACGCTCTTGACTTACTAATCCCTCAATCGGGTTTATTAGTATCATGGCACCATTTAACTGAGGCACTACATACGGAGTATGAGATATAGAGACATTGTCTACATAAAACTGATTTCCTGTTAATGGGAAAATATCAATTGAAGCTATCTGAGTTTCTCCGTTTGCAAAAGAACCAATAGAAGCACCATCAATAAAGACCTCCCAGTTATTTGTTGTTAAGTTGATTTCCATAGTCATGGTAAACCAAGTAGCTTGAGAATAACTCCCTGCCAACATAACAGTAGTACCATTTTGGAAAGAAATCTCTCCATTAGACATGTGACAATCTAAAGCCCAAGTAGTTCCAATTACAGATTCAGCTTGAAAATTAAAATAAGCACCTGTAGATTGGTTTACATAAAAATCGGATTCAAAAACGAAATCCCCTGCAGTAAAAACTTCTCCAAAGTCCAAAACTACATCCTGTGGACCACCATCAGTAGTGGAAGAGGTAAAATAAATAGAATTATAACTTGCACTAGCATTATCGCCGGTAACTTGAGCATCTTCAGCACCTCCAGTTGCACCACTCCAAGTGGTCCAAAATGAAGAGTTAGCACCAATATAATCGCCTATTGTATAACTTTCGAAATCATCGGAAAATTCTAGTTGTGCGCTCGCCATAGTACAAATTGCTAAGGCTGATAATAGTGAGTAAAATTTCTTCATAGTTGAGTGTATTGTTTAAGCAACAATTTTAGTTATTTTTTTAATTATAGCAAAATTCAGAACCAACTAAATTAATAGTAAGCAATACATTCAACAAAAAAAAGTCTTGTTTAAATTAAAGTAGCTCCCTAAAAATTAAAAGATTGTAGAAAAAAAGGTAGTACTAATATTTAATCTACAAATAACTTACAAAGCAGGACAAAGGACCATATAGAGATCTTAGCAAAAATTACTAAACTTATATATACAATGAAGAAAGTTATTTATGAAAGCGTTTTATCGTTTTAAAAAGCTCCGAGGAGAATACAAAGTCTTGTAAGTATTGATTCTCTGAAGTAATAATATCAGACTTTGTTCCTTCCCATACATTCTTGCCCTCTCTAATAAACAGCACCTTTTCACCGATTTCCATAACAGAATTCATATCGTGGGTGTTTATTACTGTAGTCATCTCATACTCGTGTGTGATTTCTTGTAAAAGGTTGTCTATTAAAATAGCTGTATAGGGATCTAACCCAGAGTTAGGTTCATCGCAGAAAAGGTATCTCGGATTTAAAACAATCGCTCTGGCAATAGCAACACGTTTTTTCATCCCACCACTAATTTCTGAGGGAAAAAGATGGTTTACATTTTCTAGGTTTACTCTTTGTAAGCAGAAATTTGCTCGTTGAAGCATCTCTTCTTTAGACATAGTAGAAAACATTTGAAGTGGAAAGAGTACATTTTCTTCTACATTCATAGAATCGAATAATGCACCGCCCTGGAAAACCATTCCGATCTGTTTTCGTAAATATTTTAGGTTCTTATTGGATTTACCAACAATATCTGCTGCATCAAAATTGATAACACCACCTTCGGGAACATGTAAGCCAAGTAAACATTTAAGCAAAACGGTTTTTCCGGATCCACTTTGTCCGATAACCAAATTGGTTTTCCCTTTTTCAAAAGTAAAACTCACGTCTTTTAACACCTTTTTATCGGCAAAATATTTTTCGATATTTTTTATCTCAATCATTAATTTAAAAGTAACTGAGTTAATATATAATTAGTAACTATAATAAATACCGAGCTAAATACTACAGCTCTGGTACTAGATCTACCTACTTCTAAAGCTCCTCCTTGGGTGTAAAAACCATGAAAAGAAGAAACACTTGCAATAATAAAAGCAAAAAGGATTGTTTTAATAATTGCATATATAGCCTTAAAAGGAATAAAGTCGTATTGAATTCCAGTTATATATTCTGCAGAAGTACACTCACCAGAAAGAGTACCAGAAATCCAACCGCCAATAACACCTCCAAACATGCTCAAACAAATTAGAAGAGGATTAAAAAACATTAAGGCAAATATTTTAGGTCTCACCAAATAAGTAACTGGGTTTACGCCCATAACTTCGAGAGCATCAATTTGCTCAGTCACTCGCATAGTACCAATGCTCGAGGCTATATTAGAGCCTATTTTACCGGCTAATAATAAGCTAATTATCGTTGGAGAGAACTCTAAAAGTATAGCATCTCTGGTAGCAAAACCAATTAAATAGCGAGGCATCCAACTACCTTGCATATTGGCTGCGGTTTGTAAGGTAACTACAGCACCTACAAAAAGAGACACAAAAATAACAAACAATAGAGATTTAAAACCGAGCTCATAAACTTCTTTTACGACTAACTTATACATCACCGACTGACGTTCTGGTTTCCTAAAAACATCGGCTATAAAAAGAAGGTATTTCCCAAAAGAAGCAATTAAGCCCATAGTATGAATTTTGTATAAAATAAATGTAAATTTACCAAATCTATAAGTAAATAACCGATTTTCAAGACTGATATGAGCTTAAACAGCACAAAAAAAATTACATTTTTAGTTTTCACAATTCTAGCATCTATGCTAATCAATTCGTGTGCAGTAGTTAACTCTTGCGATTGCCCTGGTTTAGAAGGAAAGATGACTACAGATACTGTTGAACAGCATTCATAATTGAAAAGATGAATGACTATTGGATCCTTAGTTCTTATTAGCAAATAGAATAGTCTCTATTATTACTTTTAATACCTCCATTAAAATAAGGAAGCCAAATACAAGTAATAGAAAGCTTGACACGATATAAAACTGTAGATGAACGATACTTGATAACAAGAAGCTAAAGACTAGCCTAAAAAAAGGAGCGATAAATCGCTCCTTTTTATTGAGACAAAAAACTGATACTCTTTAGTAGGTGCTATAACATTATACAACACAGCTATGTTCTACTTGAACCTTTTTAACTTCAAACTGATTTGAAGTATTATTTACGCCCTCTGCTTTTAACGCTTTTTCTCCAGCAAAAAATGTTTTATGATCATCTCCAAGATTAGACCCAGCCATTCTTTGATGTTTTACACAAGCAACTCCCTTTCTTATCTCTTGTCTTTGAACATATTTAACATAAGCTAACATACCTTCTTCACCAAAATACCCTTTTGATAAATCGTTCATATGAAGAGCTGTAGTATGGTAGGTTGGTAAAGTAATTAAATGATGAAAAATACCCGCTTCTTTTGCGCTATCAATTTGGAATGTTTTAATTTTTTCGTCTGCAAGAAAACATAATTCTGTGTTATCATATTCTTCTGACATTAAATTATTTCTATCATAAGCAGTCAAATTTTCTCCTTCTGCAAGCATTTCTTCATAGGCTTGATTACGGAAGTTTAATGTCCAGTTAAAAGAAGGAGAATTATTGTATACCAATTTAGCATTTGGTACAACTTCTTTAACCCTATTTACCATATGAGCAATTTGCTTAACATTTGGAGTTGGTGTTTCTATCCATAATAAGTCTGCACCGTTTTGTAGACTTGTAATACAATCTAAGACTACTCTATCGATACTTGACCCATCTTTAAATTTGTACAAACCATTAGCTAACCTAACAGGTCGAACTAATTTTCCATCCTTCTTAAGCAAAACATCATCTTCCATAGCTTCATAAATCTCAATTTCTTCAGCTTCTACATAAGATAAGTATTGAGAAGCTAAATCACCGACTACTTTACTAACTGGCAATTTCTGGGTTAGCCCCGCTCCTTCAGAATCAGTTCTTGCCACAATAATTCCATCATCAACTTCTAACTCTAAGAATGCATATCTAATAGCATTAATTTTAGCAATAAAATCCTCATGCGGCACTGTAACCTTTCCATCTTGGTGTCCACATTGTTTAGCATCAGAAACTTGATTTTCAATTTGAATAGCACAAGCTCCGGCCTCAATCATTTTCTTAGTTAACAAATAGGTCGCTTCTTCATTTCCAAAACCTGCATCAATATCAGCTATAATAGGAACTATATGTGTTTCGAAATTATCAATTTGACTTTGTACGTCTTCTCCAACTTCAAGTCTTCTAAATAAATCATTTAACTCGATTGCATCAGCTTGACGTAAAAAATCGTAAATCTCTTTTATTAATGCTGGCACACTCGTTTTTTCGTGCATAGATTGATCGGGCAATGGTCCAAAATCAGAACGTAATGCAGCAACCATCCACCCTGATAGGTATAAATAACTTTTACTCGTTGTTTTATGATGTTTCTTAACAGCGATCATATTTTGCTGAGCGACAAAACCATGCCAACAACCCAAAGATTGTGTATAGTTTGAAGAGTCCGCATCGTATGCGGCCATATCTGCCCTCATAATAGCAGCAGTATATTTTGCGATATCTAAACCTGTTCTGAAACGATTTTGAGTAATCATTCTAGCAGCACTTTCCGGACTAATTGAGTTCCATGTTTTCCCGTACTTTTGCTTTAAATTTCTTACAGTCTCTAATGCAGATCTATAATTGTTTTGTGGTAAAGTTTTCATATTTTAACTATCTAAGATGTTATACATTACGCAAATCGCGAATTAATTATTTAAATACTCGAGTAAGCTTTAATGGTTAAAAACTCTTCAAATTCTTCGTTAAAGATGAGCTCTTCAAACAACTCAATGGCCTCAGTAAAACGTGCCTTTTCGTAAAAGGCTTCGCCTACATACTCTTTAATTTTCACAATCTCTTCGGGTATTAATTTGCGAAGCAGCTTTCTATCTACTTTAGCTCCATCGACTAATACAGCTTCATGTTTTAGCCATTGCCAAAGCTGGGCTCTTGAGATTTCTGCAGTTGCAGCATCCTCCATTAGATTATAAAGTGCAGCAGCGCCATTACCCATTAACCAAGCATTTAAATAAAGTATTCCAACATTTATATTTTTACGAACACCCTTTTCGGTTATTGTTAATTCGGGAAGTGCAACTAAATCTTGTGCAGATATAGTTACATCAGATCGTAAAACATCAATTTGATTGCTTGCGGGCATAACGACATCAAATACTGCCTGTGCTACAGGAACCAATGCTGGATGAGCTACCCATGTACCATCGTGTCCATTTTTGGCTTCTATTAACTTATCTTGTACAACTTTATCTAAGGCAGCGCGATTAGCTTGCTCATCATTCTTAATGGGTATCTGTGCAGCCATTCCTCCAATAGCAGAAGCTCCTCTTTTATGACAAGTTTGTATAAGTAGCAAAGAATAATTCTTCATAAATGGAATCGTCATTCCTACTAAATCTCTATCAGACAACAAGAACTCGCTGTGTAAACGAAAGCGCTTTATGAAAGAGAAAATATAATCCCATCGTCCACAGTTTAATCCTGCACTATGATCTCTTAACTCATATAAGATTTCGTCCATCTCAAATGCCGCCATAATGGTCTCGATTAAAACAGTAGCCTTAATTGTTTTTTGAGGAACAGACATATAGTCTTGTGCAAAAACAAATACTTCATTCCATAAACGAGCCTCTAAATGAGATTCCATTTTTGGTAAATAGAAATAAGGCGCTGTACCTTTACTCATTAATGTTTTTACATTGTGAAAAAAATACAAACCGAAGTCTACTAAAGAAGCACTCATCTGCTCGGCACCAAACATTAAGTGACGTTCATTTAAATGCCAAGCTCTTGGACGAACCATCAACACCGCAGTTTCTTTGTTTAGAGAATACAGCTTATTGGTACCTGGTTTTGTAAAGATAATCGTTCCATCTACAGCATCTTTTAAATTTTGTTGTCCATCTATTACATTATTCCAGTTAGGAGAATTACTATCCTCAAAATCGGCCATAAAAGTTTTAGCTCCAGAATTAAGCGCATTAATAATCATCTTCCTACTTACTGGACCGGTAATTTCTACTCTGCGATCTTGTAAATCTTCAGGAATTGGAGCAACCTTCCAAACACCATTTCTCACGTGTTCTGTTATGGGTAAGAAATTTGGCATTACTCCATTATCAATGTTTTTCTGACGATTTTTACGATCAAAAATTATACGCAATCGAATACTATTGAACTTCTCGTGTAAGGCTGAGAGGAAAGTCAAGGCATCATCGGTAAGAATAGTTTTATTTACATTTTCTTTTGCAGCAATACTAACCTTAGATTTTGCAAGAGTAGTCATTTCCATAAGTCTGATTTTAGGTTACTTACAAAACTAAACTATATTTTTCTTCTTTTGCGAATTTTCGCTGAAATTAATTATTTCGCTTACAATGAAAGTACGCTAAGAAATAAAAAACTTACATTTGAAAAATGAGCGTAAATAAGGAAAACATAAAAATCATACTTGGCTTAAAGCTAAAACAGGCAAGAAAAGAGCAAAAGCTCTCTTTAGCGAAATTGTCAGAAAAATCTGGCTTATCCATATCCTATTTAAATGAAATAGAGAAAGGAAAAAAATATCCTAAACCTGAAAAAATACATGCTTTATCGACAGCATTAGGGTTGAATTTTGACGAATTAGTCTCTTTAAAATTAGAAAAACGTCTTTCTCCGCTAAGCACGCTCATAAAAAGCGACATCTTAAACGACTTACCATTAAATTTTTTCGGAATTGATTCTAAAAAACTAGTCAATCTACTTGCAGAGGCTCCAATAAGAGTAAATGCATTTATAAGTGCTATTTTAGAAATTGTGAGAGACCACCAGTTAAATCAAGAACATTTCTACTACTCTGCTCTAAGAGCGTATCAAGAATTACATTTAAACTATTTCGAAGATCTAGAGAACAGTGTTGCATCTTGCGTTAGAACTTACGGACTTAATAAAAAAGGTGTGAAAAGCGCTGAATTAAAAAAAGTATTACAAGATCATTTTAATTATACATTTAAAGAAATTGATCTTAAAGAACACAAAAACCTATACAGTCTACGCTCTGCATTAAAACCAGGAGAAGTAAACACGCTCTTCACAAACCCTACCTTACAAGAATCACAAATGCGTTTTATCTTAGGAAGAGAAATCGCCTTTAATTTTCTAAAAATAAAAGAAAGACCCTACACTTTCAGTCACCATAAAGCAACTAATTTCGATGAAGTACTCAATAATTTCAAAGCTTCATATTTCTCCATAGCACTGCTAATTAACCAAGACGACTTACACAAAGATTTAGAGAAATTCTTTTCTAATAATACCTTTAATCCAAAAGAAATTCAGGATCTAGTAGCCAAATATAATGTATCACCAGAGATGCTATTCCAAAGGATGACGAATATATTACCAAAGAAAATGGGCTTAAAGAACTTGTTTTTCTTGCGCTTCAACAACAAAGACCACAGCGACTACTATACACTCAATAAGGAGTTACACTTAAATAAACTTCACAATCCGCACGGAAACAAACTAGAAGAACACTATTGTAGACGATGGATTACGATAGAAGTTTTAGAGGAATTAAACAAAAAACAAGTTGAACAAAAAGAGAATAGTAATATTATTATGGCTCAGCGCTCATCTTATTTAGATTCGGACAATGAATACCTATGCATCTCGATAGCTCGATCGATGTACCCTACACCAAACTCAAATAGTAGTGTAACTCTAGGTTTATTGGTTAACGACAAACTAAAAAAGAGTATTGCCTTTTTAAAAGACGAAAAAATAAGCACAAAAGAAGTAAATGCTACCTGCGAAAGATGCTACTTAACAGACTGCAAAGAACGAGCAGCAGAGGCTAGTATAGTATTAGAAAAACGGGGAAAAAAGGTTATAGAAATCGAGATAAACGAATTGCTGAACTAATACCGAATCAACTTACAAAGGCGTAATAAAACCAAATAAATATTAAGCCTAAAAAAAGGCTTAATAAACAATCTAATCCTTATTTTTGCATCCATAAACCTTAGCTAATTTGAAAAACAAACTTAAAGACTATAGTCAGTTAGCAAAACTACGGCTTTCTAGTACCGTAGTGTTTTCTGCCTTAGTAGGTTATCTACTAGCGGTAGATGAGGTAGATTTTAAAATCCTACTTATGTTAATGGTCGGAGGGTTCTTAGTCGTAGCCTCTTCAAATGGTTTCAATCAAGTTTACGAAAAGGAAACCGACAAACTCATGGACAGAACCAAACAACGACCAATCCCTGCAGGTAGAATGGCGGCATCTGAAGGTTTGATGTTTTCGAGTATCCTTGGGCTTATAGGTATGGTTATTTTGTACTATATAAATGCGAAATCAGCAATTTTTGGTGCTGCAGCTTTGGTGCTTTATGCAGCTGTTTACACCCCTTTAAAAACGGTAAGTCCGATAGCAGTATTTGTTGGCGCTTTTCCTGGAGCAATCCCTTTTATGTTAGGTTGGGTAGCTGCAACGAATGAGTTTGGAACAGAAGCAGGAACTCTATTTGCAATACAATTCCTGTGGCAATTCCCTCACTTTTGGGCTATCGCTTGGTTATTAGATGAGGATTATAAAAAAGCAGGAATAAGAATGCTTCCTTCGGGAATGAAAGACAAGAAAAGTGCTTTTCAAGCCATGCTTTACACCATATGGCTTATACCCGTTTCAATAATGCCTTTTGTATTTCCTTATATAGGAATAGAAAGCAAATTACTTCTTTCGCCAATAGGTGCACTACTGATATTATTAATGGGCGTGTTTTTATATAAGAAAAGTGCATTACTACTAAAAAACTGCGACCAAGTATCTGCTAAAAAACTAATGCTAGGAAGTTTAATCTACCTCCCAGCTATACAAATAATCTACTTACTCGATAAATATCTATTACACTAAATGAAAACTATTTCAGAACTCCACAAGAAGAAAACGCGCAAGCCACTACTTTTCATTGCTATGATTAGTATTGTAATGTTATTTATTGGTTTTACATCGGGCTATATAGTACGAATGGCTGAGGGAAACTGGATGGCTTTCGATTTGCCAGATGCATTTTTTATTAGTACTGCAGTAATTATTCTCAGTAGTATTGTAATCCAAAAAAGTTTACAAGCTGCCCGCTTGAATGATTTCTCGACGGTAAAACGTTTTCTTGGAATCACCTTCCTTTTAGGAATAGCCTTTGCTGTTTTACAATTTGAAGGCTGGTCTGCAATGCACAATATGGGTGTGTTTTTTACCGGAGAAAACAGTAATGCTGCAGGTTCTTTTGTATACGTTATTACCTTGGTACATTTAGTACACATTATAGCAGGGCTCATTTCTGTATTAGTAATGTACCTAAATTCTAGAAATAATAAATATACAAGCGAAAGCGCATTAGGTTTAGAGCTTGGAGTAATTTTCTGGCACTTTTTAGGTGGACTATGGATATATCTATTCTTGTTTTTCTTGTTTACCAGATAAAATCTTACTGCTCTAATATTTAGAAATACTCTAAACAAGACTCCTAAGTTGGAAAGCAAACAAACGATTTTTCTCTTTTCTAGGAAAGACTTATCTTCGCCAGGCTTAAAAAGACTTCGAAAACAGAAGTCACAACAAAGAATAACATAACACACACATAAGCAATCACTTAGTATGGAATCACAAGCAACTAAAGAAAGCGTTTGGCGCGGAGGAGTAAAACCTTTTAAGGCTAGTTATGGAAAAATGATGATGTGGTTTTTCCTTTTAACGGATGCCTTAACATTTTCAGGATTCTTAGGGGCTTACGGATTTTCTCGTTTTAAATATGCAGAAATTTGGCCTTTAGCAGAGAATGTGTTCACACATTTCCCTGGTATACATGGAGACCAACCATTACTTTATGTGGCCCTAATGACCTTTATACTTATTATGAGTTCGGTTACTATGGTACTAGCAGTGCACCATGGAAAAAACATGGACACTAAAAAAGTTGCTTGGTGGATGGGTTTAACTGTAATAGGTGGTATTATTTTCTTAGGATCTCAAGCTTGGGAATGGATGCACTTTATTCACGGAACTGCAGAAGGGGCATTGCAATTAGCCGATGGTAGCATCGCTAAAGTAATAGCTGCGGGTACAGAAGTAATGGGACAAACCTACAACTTCGATGTACTTAGATTAGGTACTGAGAAGTTCATTACAGATCCTGCAATAATTGCTACTTTAAGCACTGGAGCAGAACATATATACGGTGCGAATATGGTAGTTAACGAATATGGTTTACCACAATTTGCAAACTTCTTCTTCTTTATTACTGGGTTCCACGGATTCCACGTATTTACGGGAGTATTATTAAACACAATCGTATTTATTAACGTATTGTTTGGTACTTACGAAAAGAGAGGTCATTACGAAATGGTAGAGAAAGTTGGTTTATACTGGCACTTTGTAGATCTTGTTTGGGTATTTGTATTTACCTTCTTCTACTTGGTGTAACAGTCAAACTAACAAACTAAATTTCA
>CAJWJW010000006.1 GCA_913041775.1 uncultured Flavobacteriales bacterium | reverse complement strand
AGTTAGCTCTTGAGGATGATGAAATTATTCCTGTAACTCAGAGAGAAATTAAGCCACCACCACCACCACCACCACCACCAGAAATTATTCAAATTGTGGAAGATGATGTGGAGATAGAAGTTGAGTTAGATATCGAAGAAACAGATACTGACGAAGACGAAATCATTGAAATTGAAGAGGACGAAGAGGACGATGAAATCTTTAACTTCGCTGTAGTAGAAGACAAGCCTATATTTCCTGGTTGTGAAGGGGTTTCTAAAGACGAACGATATGTATGTTTCCAAAAAGGAATCATGAATCATATTCGTAAAAACTTTAAGTATCCTGCCATTGCAAAAGAAATGGGAGTTTCAGAAAAAATATTTGTTCAGTTTGTGATTGATAAAAGTGGTCATATCACTAAAGCTAGTGTTGTTAGAGGAGAAGATAAGCACTTAAAAGGCGAGGCCTTAAGGTTGGTTAATTCAATTCCTAAATTACAAGCGGCAAAACAAAGAGGTAAATCGGTTCCCTGTAGTTTTACAGTACCAATTAACTTTAAATTACAATAAAAAAAAAGGGACTCGAAAGAGTCCCTTTTTTTACCTAGTACCTAAGTATAATTGCCATTTCCAAGCATCTTTCATAGCGTCATCGAGTGATCGGTTTGCTTTCCACTCTAAAGTTTTTTCAGACAAGCTAGTGTCTGCAAAGATCTTTTCTATATCGCCATCGCGTTTGTTACCAATTGTATACTTAAGTTTTAAGTTATTTACTCTTTCAAAAGTCTTAATAGTTTCTAGTACCGAACTACCTTTTCCTGTACCAATATTTAAATTAACCGAAGGCTTTTTTAATCCTAAATAGTCTAGAGATTTTACATGTGCTTCTGCCAAGTCTACTACGTGAATGTAATCCCTAACACAGGTTCCGTCCTTAGTGTTGTAATTGTTTCCAAAAACACTTAATTCTTCTCGTATCCCAGCCGCTGTTTGTGTAATAAATGGGATTAAATTGTTGGGGGTCCCCAATGGTAGTTCTCCTATAAGTCCTGAAGGATGCGCGCCAACAGGATTAAAATAACGAAGCACTACTGCGCTCTTTAATTTAGCAGATTTTAAGCAATCACTTATGATCTGTTCGCACATTTGTTTAGTACTTGCATACGGAGATTCTGCCGTTTTTATAGGATGTTGTTCATCTACGGGTAAATAGTCTGCTTCTCCATAAACTGTACAAGACGAGGAGAAAACTAGATTCGGAACATTATATTTTGACATCAAACCTATAATGTTTACTAAAGAGCCAATATTGTTTTTGTAGTATTTTAAAGGTTCTGTTACCGACTCGCCTACCGCTTTTAAAGCTGCAAAGTGAATTATGCCTCCAAATTGTTCTTCTTTAAATACCTCATCTAAGTCTTCAAAACTCGTACAATCCAGCTCGTAGCTTTTAATATTTTGGCCAGTAATATCCTGAATTCGCTTCAGTATCCATGGTTGAGAATTACAAAAGTTATCTACTATTACAGGTGTGTAACCTGCTTTTAATAAGCTTATTACGGTATGTGAGCCTATGTATCCTGCACCACCTGTAACCAGTATTTTTGTTTTCAAATTAATGTAGTATTTTGATTGGTTTAATTTTAATACTCTATAAAAATAGTAGTATTTTTACTGATTGAGAATTATGGTTCAAATATATGATTGTTCCTTGATTCAAGTATAATACACCGATAAATTAGTCCAAAATAATGAGAAAAGTATTTCAATTTGTATTAATAGTATTGTTGATGTCTTCATGCATATCAATGAAGAAACGCGTTTATATTCAAAATGCAGACGAATCTAAGTCACTAAGTTACGTGATCAATAAGCAAGAATATAAAGTGTCGGAACAAGACATACTTTATATTACTGTAAAGAGTATTTCCGAGGCTACCCTTAGTGATAGTCAACAAAGGCAATTTGGAACAAGTGATTTAATCTTCTATTTAAATGGGTATTCTGTCAGTGCAAACGGAGAGGTTCTTTTACCTGTTGTTGGTTCTGTCTATGTATTAGGCAAGACACTAGAGGAAGTTAAGAGCGATTTACAAGTTAAGGTAGATGTGTATTATAAAGATGCAATTATTGATGTTAAGACTTCAGGAATAAAAATTAATATTTTAGGTGAGGTAGTTTCTCCAGGGAAATATACTTTTTATCAAAATCGCGTTACTATATTCGATGCACTTTCCATTTCTGGCGATCTATCTGATCTTGCAAATAGACAAGAAGTAAAAATACTTCGCCATAGCGACGGACATGTCTCTGTTTTTAAAGTTGACTTAACTTCCGATTCTATTTTAACCTCAGAGTTTTACTTTCTACAGCCTAACGATGTTATTTATGTTGAACCATTAAGGGCTAAAACATGGGGTATAGGTCAGACTGGTTGGGCTACATTCCAAACTTTATTAACCACAATATCTTCTACATTATTAATAATCAACTTTTTTAAGAACTAATTTATGTTACCAAAAGATCAAAGAGAGTATCAGTCTTTTCTAGAGGAAGAATCGGTTGATATAAAAGAGTTATTATATAAGTTTATTTCTCACTGGAGATTATTTGCATTAACAATACCATTAGCTTTAACCGTTGCTTATTTTATTAATAGATATTCTAGTCCTATTTATAAAATGACCACCTCCGTACTTATTTCTCTTGAAACTTCAGGTGCTTCAGAATTAGAAGGTTTAATGGGAGGGTTCGGAGTTTCTAGCTCAAGACAGGCTTATTACAATGAATTAGAGATGATGAAGTCTATCGGGCTTACTGAATCTGTAGTTAAAGACTTAGGCTTTGAAGTAAGTTATTTTGGAGTTGGAAGAGTCCGTTTGTCAGAAACGTATAATGATGGCCCTTTCTATGTTGAATTTGACAAGAGCCATAATCAACTCACAAAACAGTTGTTCGATATTGATTGGCTCAGTGAAAATAATTTCAAGATTTCTTTTGAAGTAAATGATAGTCCACTAACTTATAATTTTGCTCAGGAATCTGCTAGTTCCTACAAGGAACAAAAGGCTTTGGAGCTTGCTTTTAAATTTGGAGAATGGATAGAAAGTGATAATTATAGATTTAGACTCATTAAAAAGGATGGAATCCATTATGATAAAGAGTCTAATTCTTTAAGCTATAAATTTAAATTCAATAGTTACGAAGATTTAATAAAGACCTATAATTCAGCAGTTAATTACATCCCTGTAAAAGATGCTTCTGTTCTTAATCTTCGTATAGAAGGTCCTCATAAGGCCAAGTTAGTTGATTTTTTAAATACCCTTACTTCACATTATATTGCAGCTAGTTTAGCTGACAAAAATTTAATTGCAGATAAAACGATCGACTTCATTGAAGGGCAACTAAGTCTTATTGGTGATACCCTTCAAATTTCCGAGAAAGAGCTCGAATCTTTTCGTTCTGAAATGGGCGTTATGGATATCAGCTATGAAGCTACTCAAGCGTCAGAAAGATTTGCTGAGCTCGATAATCAACGATCTATTATTAAACTTCAGCTTGCTTATTATAGAGATATACTATCCTATCTTGAAGAAAATGAGATTAGCTCTATCGTAGCACCTTCTGTAGTTGGAATTCAGGATCCAGTTCTGTTGAGTTTAGTTGAAACACTCCAGAAATTTAATTTAGAACGTACCAAATTAGATTATTCTTTAGAGTCTGTAAATCCAATTTTAACACAGCTTCAAATTCAAATTGATCAAACGCGCCGCGCTTTAATTGTGAGTGTTCAAAACCTTATTTCTGCAACATCGCTTCATAATAACGATTTGAATTCTCGAATTGAGTTAATGGAACAGCGTTTCGCTACACTTCCATCTACAGAACGTCAAATGCTTACTATCCAACGTAAATATGGTATTCACGATAAGATGTTTACTTTTTTACTTGAGAAAAGAGCAGAAGCTGGTATTACTAAAGCCGCTAACAAAGCAGATCATAAAGTAATAAATCCCGCGAGAGATTTTGGAGACCGTCCTGTAAGTCCTAATAAATCTATGAAATATGCTATTGCATTGATCATCTCTATTTTGCTACCTGTAGTATATATATTACTTAGAGATTTCTTTAGATCAAGTATTTCTACCGTAGACGATCTCGAGAAATTGAGTCAGATACCTATTTTAGGAGCAATTTCACACAGTACTTATGACTTTGCTATTCCAGTTATTAAGAAGCCTAAGTCTAATATTGCAGAATCTTTAAGAGCTGTTAGGACTAATTTAAATTTCATGGTTCCTGCGCTCAAACGGACACATCTAATTGCACTTACTTCTTCTGTTTCTGGAGAGGGTAAAACGTTTATTGCTACTAATTTAGCCTCTATGTATGCAATGTCTGGAAAGAAGACCATACTAATTGGTTGTGACCTTAGAAAACCTAAAATTTCTACAGAAGACTTAGGTTTAAAGCACGAAAAAGGAATGACTAACCACCTTAGTGGGCAAGCTAGTATAGAAGAAGTGGTTCAGAGTTCTAAACTCAAAAATTTAGATGTAATTTTATCTGGTCCTATACCTCCTAATCCTGCAGAGCTAATAGAATCTAAAGCTTTCGGCGATTTGTTAAATACGCTGGAAAATACCTATGAAAGAATTATTATCGATACTGCTCCAATAGGAATGGTTGCTGATGCTCAATTGATAGTTCCTCATGTTGACAATCTTATATATGTTACTCGTCAAGGTGTTACTAATAAGAATATGTTAAAGCTTATTAACGACTATCATTCGGATGGTAAAATTAAGAATGTGAGTTTAGTGCTGAATGGATTTAAGGTAGAAGATGCTTACGGCTATGGTTATGGCTACGGTTACGGCTATGGTTACGGTTATGGGTATGGCTATGGAGAACAAGACGAAAATTAACTCTATTTGGTATGTGTTATATACCAAACCTAGAAGCGAGAAGAAGGTATACGTGCGACTTTCTTCTTTGGGCTTTGAATGTTACTGCCCTAGTCAAAGAACTTTAAAACAATGGTCTGATCGTAAGAAATGGGTTGAAGAACCTTTATTTAAGTCTTATATTTTTATTAAAGCTCCAGAGTCTGAAGCTCAGAAAATTGAAATATTACAAAGCCCTAGAGTCGTGAGGTTTCTTTATTGGCTTGGTAAAGTAGCGGAGGTGAAGCAGAGTGAAATTACAGCTATTCAGCAGTTTTTAGGAGAATATAAGTCTGTGGAAATTGCTTCATTTGAACGAGGAGCTAAATTGACTATTAATGCTGGTTCTCTCCAAGGGATGGAGGGAGAAGTGAATTACCAAACAGACAAAGAGGTTGTCCTTAATATTGAGAAATTAGGGATGTCTTTAGTGGCTAGAGTATCGAAATTCCAGGTAGAAAAACAGAATTAAAGAAGTTCTCTAATCCCTACTAATTGTGCTCTTATTTCTTGGAGCTGACTAACAATCTCTACATTTTTCACTGTATTGTATTTATTCTCTCTAAGCTTTTTCTTAGCTCCATCCAGTGTGTAACCACGCTCTTTTACTAAGTGAAAAATAATTTTAAAATTAGCAATGTCTTTCACTGTAAAGTAACGATTCCCCTTTTTGTTTTTCTTGGGTTTAATTATATTGAATTCTTTTTCCCAAAATCTAATCAGCGAATTATTTACGGAAAACATTGTAGCTACTTCTCCTATAGAATAGTAAAGCTTTGTGATTTTATGTTTAATCTCGCTCATATAGTACTAATCAAACGATTGGTTTTCTTGTGTAGATAACTCTAGCATTTTATCGTATTCTTCAGCAGATAAATCGTTGAAGTAATAGTTTACTGGGTTTACTTTGCGCTTGTTTTTTATTACTTCATAATGTAAATGTGGTGCTGTAGAGGTTCCTGTACTTCCAACATAACCAATAAGGTCCCCTCTTTTTACTTTCTGTCCTTTTTTTACTGTGTACTTATTTAAATGCGCATAAAAAGTTTTATAACCATACCCGTGTTCTATACGAACCTGATTACCATACCCGCGTTTAGAACGCTTCACCTTTTCAATTACACCGTCTCCAGTAGCATATACTTCTGTACCCTTTGGAGCAGAGAAATCCATCCCCCAATGCATTTTTTTTGTTTTATATACAGGATGGATTCTATTACCGTATCCAGAGGCCATTCGTTTGAGGTTTTTGTTGGCTACAGGTTGTATGGCAGGAATATGTGCTAACATATCCTCTTTGTTTTGTGCTAAATTTAATACTGCGTCAAAGGACTTAGATTGAACATAGATAGCCTTCGCTACTTGATCTACTTTCTTGTGCAATTTAGAAACTAAATCAGAATGCTTAAACCCTTTGTATTTTCTATACCTGTTAACACCTCCATATCCTGCTCTCCTGATACTCGCATCTATCGGTTCTGCTTCAAGAATAACTCGGTAAATATTGTCGTCCCTTTCTTGTAATTCATCTAAAATAAATGAAGAATGACCGATTTGTTTTTCTAAAAGTTCATACTGCACCAATAGATTGTCTATTTCACGCTTTAATTCTTTCTCTTTTGGCGAATCAAAAATAGAGAAGAATAATACCACTAATCCTAAGGCTATAGCAGTAGAACTCGCACTAAAAAAGAGCACACGCATAAGCATTTGAAGCTTTGAACGTTCAAATTTCTTGTACGCTAAAGTTTTAGTGTCGTAATAATATTTGACCTTGGTCATTTGCTGAAAATTTGGCTAAATTTGTATTTACCTACTTAGCTCTATCCGAGCGCAATTTAAGAAAATTTGAACGATTCAATTTTCTTTCTTGCAATAGGCTTTAAACGAATCATTATACAGATAGATTAGCTATGAAATCTCAAGAAATACGTCATAAATTTTTACAGTTTTTTAAAGATAAAGGTCATGCTGAGGTGAGCTCCGCTCCCATAGTAATTAAAGATGACCCTACTTTGATGTTTACAAATGCAGGGATGAACCAATTTAAAGATTTGTTTCTAGGTATTAGTGAAGTTAAAAATCCTCGCATTGTAAACAGTCAAAAATGTTTGCGAGTTTCTGGAAAACACAACGACTTAGACGAGGTTGGACATGACACCTACCATCATACTATGTTCGAAATGTTAGGAAACTGGTCTTTTGGCGATTACTTTAAGAAAGATGCTATCGATTGGGCTTGGGAATTATTAACTCAAGTATACGGAATAGATAAAGACCGATTATATGTTACTGTTTTCGAAGGCGCAAAAGAAGATCATTTAGAAAAAGATCACGATGCCTTTAATTGTTGGAAACAACACATTGCAGAAGATCGAATTCTCAATGGGAATAAAGCTGATAATTTTTGGGAAATGGGTGCTGTTGGACCTTGTGGGCCTTGTTCAGAAATTCATATAGATTTACGTTCCGACGATGAAAGAGCAAAGGTCGATGCACGTACTTTAGTTAACTACGACCATCCTCAGGTAGTAGAAGTATGGAATCTAGTATTTATGCAATACAATAGAAAGTCCGATTCTAGCCTTGAAGACTTACCAAATACGCATGTAGATACTGGGATGGGCTTCGAACGCTTAGCGATGGCTTTACAAGGAAAACAATCGAATTACGATACCGATGTATTTACACCCTTAATTGATAAACTTTCTTCTATTACTGGCTTTGAGTATGGTAAAGACGAGAAGGTAGATGTCGCACTTCGTGTTATAGCCGATCACGTTAGAGCTATTGCTTTTGCTGTAGCCGATGGTCAGCTGCCGTCTAATAATGGCGCGGGGTATGTAATACGTCGGATTCTTAGGCGTGCTGTACGTTATGGCTTTACATTCCTGAATGTAAAAGGTCCATTTATGTATAAATTAGTAGAAGTCTTAGTCGATCAAATGGGTGAGTTTTTCCCGGAAATGACAAAGCAACAAGTTTTGGCAGAAAAGGTAATTCAAGAAGAAGAAGCCTCATTTATGCGTACCCTAGAAAAGGGTTTAAAACGTATAGATGATGTTTTGAAGTTTACTAAAGGAGAGTTAATTGACGGTGCTAGAGCCTTTGAGTTATACGATACTTTTGGCTTCCCAATTGACTTAACAGAATTAATACTTTCTGAGAATGGGAAGTCTGTAGATATGCTAGGTTTTGATGCTGAAATGAAAAAGCAAAAAGATCGTGCTCGTGCTGCTTCAGTAGTAGAAACTGAAGATTGGGTTTCATTATTTGAAACAGATACTGAGTTTATAGGATACGACTGTTTAGAAGCTGAAATTAAAATTAGCCAGTATAGAAAAGTAAAGCAAAAAGGAAAAGAATTTTACCAATTGGTATTCGACAAAACTCCTTTTTATCCTGAAGGTGGTGGTCAGGTAGGAGATAAAGGTACTATTAGTGTAGGCGGGAATGAGATTTCTATTTTTAATACAAAGAAAGAGAACAACCAAATAGTACACTTTACTGCGGATCTTCCAAAAGACCCAAGTGCTACTTTTGTGGCCAATGTAAATACTCATAAACGATTACTTACAGAGAATAATCACTCGTCTACACATTTATTACACAAGGCTTTGCGTGATGTTTTGGGTGTTCATGTAGAACAGAAAGGTTCATTAGTAAATGATCAATACTTACGTTTCGATTTTTCTCATTTTTCTAAAATGTCTACCGAAGAGATTATGCAGGTTGAAACGCAAGTAAATCTTAAAATTAGCGCAAACATTCAATTAACTGAGAAACGATCTCTTGCCATTGCAGATGCTGAAAAAATGGGTGCTATGGCCTTGTTTGGTGAGAAATATGGAGATAGAGTTCGACTTATTAAATTCGACGATTCTATTGAGTTGTGTGGGGGTTGTCATGTTACTTCTACGGCACAGATAGGCGTATTTAAAATTACGGCTGAAGCCGGCGTTGCTGCAGGGATAAGAAGAATTGAAGCGATCACATCTGAAAAAGCTTTCGACTATTATAAGAATCAAGAAGCTACATTAACAAGCTTAAAGTCTTTAATTAAGAATGTTAATGATCCTATAAAAGGAGTGGAAGCTTTATTAGCTGATAAATCGAATTTAGAGAAAAAATTAGCTGTATTAATGGCGGAGAAAGCCAAAGGATTAAAGACTGAACTATTAAAGTCGGTTGTTCAAATTAATGGTGTAAACTTTATAAGTGCAATTGTTGATTTAGAACCTCCTGCCATGAAAGACCTTTCTTTTGAATGTTTAAAAGAACTGGATAATTTAATGATGGTTTTAGGAGCTGAAAATAATGGTAAAGCAAATTTAAGTGTTGCTCTAACCGACACGCTAATTTCTTCTAAAGACCTTAATGCTGGACAAATAATAAGAACTATCTCTAAAGAAATTCTAGGAGGTGGGGGTGGTCAAGCATCATTTGCTACTGCCGGTGGTAAAAATCCTAAAGGACTTCAAAATGCTTTAGACCTAGCCAAGTCAGTACTCAATTAAATTTTAATTTCTACAAAAAGCCATTTCTATTTGAAATGGCTTTTTTGTGTTTACTATTTTTTATTCCACATGGAATAAAAGACTATTTTAGTTTGTCTAACCTGTAAATATGTTTAAAATCAGTAATCCAAATTCTGAAAAAGACCTTGTTGCCGCTCTTAAAAGAGGGGAGGAGAGAGCTTACACAGAGCTGCTGAGTATACATAAAAAGCAAATAGCAAATACGGTTATAGGTATGTTAGGCGCTGTTCCTGAAGCTGAGGATGTAGGACAAGAAGTATTTATTCGATTCTTTAGAAACATTCAAAATTTTAAAGGGGATGCTAAAATTTCTACTTACCTAACTAGAATCGCTATTAACTTGTCTTTGAATGAGCTAGCGAGACGGAAAAGAAAATGGAAGTTGTTTTATACTGGCGACTATTTAGAAGAAATAATTTTGAATTCAACATTGTCAGATCACCAGGATCAAGATGTAAGAATTGATTTGTTACGACGATCTATTCTATTGTTAGATGAAAAGTACAAAGAAGTAATCGTACTACGAACTAACGATGCTCATAGCTTTAAAGAAATGGCAACTATTTTAAAACTACCAATAGGTACTGTATTAACCAGGTACTCTAGAGCACAAAAAAAATTGATTGAATTATTAAATCAATAATTATGAAAACAGAAGAACAATATCATATTGATTGGTTTCTCTCAAAAGAGGACTTACTTAGTGCTAAAGATCTTTTAGCATTAAACGAATTTTTAAATTCTTACCCTACTGTTTACCAAGAATGGAAGTCAGATGAAAAGGATGTTGAATTACTTAGACTCTCTAGTTTTTCTTTTTCTGACTCCTTCAATTCAAAGGTTCTTTTACGAATGAGTAAAAAGACGATTCCTTTTTTCGATCGCTCTTCTGTATTTGTTGCTTCTCTTGGTATTGCAGCCTCTATTTTATTGATGATTAACTTGTTTGTTCAACAAAACACATTGAGTTTTGATGCTTTGTTGGGCCTTGTGGATATGGATACCAACAATACCAATTTGCTGTTTTATATTAATTCATAATTATATACTAAATATGGAAAAGAAATCAATTTTAAAAACTTTTATAATTCTACTTATTGGAATTGTAATTGGAGTTTTAGCTGCTGGTAGATTCACCATGCATAAAATTCATAGAGCAAATGATATGCGGACTGAACACGGGTTTTTTAATGAAGTTTCAAGGTTGTTAAACCTTACAGCTTCTCAATCCGATTCTATTTCTCCTATTATACAAGGCTTTGCTAAGAGAAATCATCTTAGGCACGATAGTCTTAGAGTTCAAGAAAGAAGGGCTTACAAAAATCTCCGAACTGACTTAGAAGCCTTTTTGTCGGATGATGAGTTGAAAAAGTTAAAAAGATTATTTAGACCCAAAGGGCCTAAAAGACATCCTAGAAAAAACAATCATAAAAGAAAATAAAAAAATTATGAAAAAGTTATTAGTTGTATTAGCATTACTAAGTAGCAATTTGTTTGCTCAGAATAATCAAGCAAAACAAAAAGCAACTCCTCAAGAAAGAATTGAGAAGTTGGTAGTAGAATTAAATTTAGACGAACATCAAGCAAATAGAATCCAACAGATACTCATAGAGCATCATATAAAGCTGAAACAGTTAAAAGAAAGCACTAAGGGTGACGCGAAATTGATGCGTCCTGAAATGCAGTCTTTAAGGAAAGATTTAAATATTAAAATGCGCGCTGTCTTAAACGAAGAACAGTATGGAGATTATAAAAGAATACAGAGCCACAAACAAATGAATAAAAAGCGTCCTAATAAAAAGCCAAAAAACGGTTCTAAGAGACGTATTTAATTTGTGTCTTTTACTGATTTGATAGTTTGTATTGCTTTTTCTAAATCATCTTTAGCAACCATAACCCGAACTGAGTTTTCTGTGCCAGGTGCTGCCCAACCAGCCATCATGCTTGAGTGGAATTCATCTTCGATTACACAATGAATTTCGCCTTCTTCTAGTATCCCTGCAATATGTTGTGCATTTACAAAGGATCCAGAATAAATAGTTTTTAAATAGCTATCTTTCATATCTATTGTTTTTAATTCATATTCATTTTAATAAAATGAAATTGATGATGCTCGCCAAAATCACTTGAACTACAAATTACATAAAATAAACGAGTAAAAAAACGAGGAGCTTTAGCTCCTCTTTTTTAATAGATCGTATTTATCAAATCATCATCTGCATAATTTGGTATTGTAACCTTTAGTAGAGGTTCTGTTGCCATTGCTCTTTTTATGGCAAATACAGCTTCATCGTTTCTTGCCCAACTTCTTCTAGAGATTCCATTATTTACATCCCAGAAGAGCATAGAACGCAATCGCCTATCTGTGTCATCTGTACCGTCGAGTAGCATTCCAAATCCACCATTAATAACTTCTCCCCAGCCAACACCGCCTCCATTGTGTATAGAAACCCATGTAGCTCCTCGGAAACTATCTCCTATAACATTTTGTATTGCCATATCGGCAGTGTACCTAGAACCATCGTAAATATTCGAAGTTTCACGGTATGGAGAATCTGTCCCAGAAACATCGTGGTGATCTCTCCCTAAAACTACCGGTCCAATAATACCCTCTTTAATTGATTTATTAAATGCGGCTGCAATTTTTACGCGTCCTTCAGCATCGGCATATAAAATACGTGCCTGAGAGCCTACAACCAATTTATTTTCTTGAGCTCCTTTTATCCATCTGATATTGTCCGCCATTTGCTGCTGAATTTCTGCAGGAGAAACTTTCATTATTTCTTCTAAGACTTCACAAGCTATTCTGTCGGTTTGCTCTAAATCTTCTGCTTTTGCAGTTGCACAAACCCAACGGAATGGTCCAAAACCATAATCGAAGCACATAGGCCCCATAATATCTTGCACATAAGATGCGTAACGGAAATTTAGTCCATCCTCTGCCATTATATCTGCACCAGCTCTAGAAGCTTCAAGTAAAAATGCATTTCCATAATCGAAGAAATAGGTTCCTTTAGCAGTGTGTTTATTTACTGCTGCGACATGACGTCCTAGTGTTTCTTGAATTTTTTCTTTAAATAAATCAGGATTAGAGGCCATCATCTCGTTGGCTTCATCTAGACTTATCCCTACCGGATAGTATCCACCAGCCCAAGGGTTGTGTAATGAGGTTTGGTCTGAACCTAAATCTATATAAACATTCTCTTGGTCAAACTTTTCCCATACGTCCACTATGTTCCCCTGGTAAGCTATAGAAACGACTTCTTTGTTCTTTTTAGCAAGGTTTACACGAGAACACAAGTCATCTAAATTAGTAATTACCTCGTCTACCCATCCTTGAGAATGTCTTGTATAAGTAGCCTTGGCATTTACTTCTGCTGTTACAGAAATACAACCAGCAATATTCCCTGCTTTTGGTTGTGCACCACTCATACCACCAAGCCCAGCAGTAACAAATAACTTCCCTGCTAAACCTTCTCCATTTTTAGAGATCTTACGCCCTCCATTGAGTAAAGTGATCGTTGTACCGTGTACAATTCCTTGTGGTCCGATATACATATACGAACCTGCAGTCATTTGACCATACTGACTCACGCCTAAGGCATTGAGTTTCTCTAAATCGTCTGGCTTAGAGTAGTTAGGTATTACCATTCCATTGGTAACGATTACCCTTGGCGCATCTTTATGAGACGGATATAGCCCCATTGGATGTCCTGAGTAAATGGTAAGTGTTTGCTCGTCTGTCATTTCAGTTAAATACTGCATGCATAAACGATATTGTGCCCAGTTTTGAAAGACAGCTCCGTTACCACCATAGGTGATAAGTTCGTCTGGGTGTTGTGCTATTGCATGATCCAAATTGTTTTGAATCATGAGCATTATTGATTTTGCCTGTAGAGATTCCCCAGGGTAATCAGTAATATTACGAGCGTACATTTTATGCTTTGGCTTAAAACGAAGCATATATATACGTCCATAGTTTTTCATTTCCTCTGCAAACTCAGGAGCTAAAACAGTATGTTGCTCAACAGGAAAATAGCGTAAGGCATTTTTTAATGCTAGCTTCTTTTCTTCGGTGCTAAGTATTTCTTTACGCTTAGGAGCGTGATTTAAACTTGTATCATAATCTTGAATAGCTGGTAATACGCTAGGTATACCTTCTTTCAATTCTTTTCTAAACGCTTCCAAAGTCATCATTCTCCTTTGCTTTTTTTAATTATCTTTTTACTCTTAGTGAAGCCATAAGGGCAGTGTTTACAACCGTTTTTACAACAGTAGCCTCTTTTTAAATGATACTTTTCGGTGTATACAATATAGCCCTCCTCAGAATGGTAAAAATCTTCGGGGTCTAAATTTCTAAATTGTGAAAAGCCTTCTAGTTTCATTCCTGCGAATTTACAATATTCCCTCGTATCTTTGGACTATGAATTTACTTCTTATACCTCCTTTACAAGAATTGTCGGATTCTCTATTGTTAGAGAAAAAAATACGATTGTTTATTCTTCGTGAAGATCTTATACATCCTCTTATTTCTGGCAATAAATGGCGGAAGCTGTATTATAATATTGAAGCTGCTAAGCAAAAGGAATTAAAAAGACTCATTACATTTGGGGGTGCTTATTCCAATCATATTGCTGCTACGGCAGCTGCAGGGAAAGAATTTGGCTTTAAAACATTAGGCTTTATAAGAGGAGAAGAACAACTCCCACTAAATTCAACCCTTAGTTATGCTAAGGATTGCGGTATGGAGTTTAGGTATCTTAGCCGTAGTGATTATAGATTAAAGAATGATCCAGTGTTTTTAAAGTCCTTATTGAAAAATGAAAAGGAGTATTATCTAATTCCTGAAGGTGGAACAAACAAACTGGCCGTTAAAGGCTGTGAAGAGATTTTAACTAATCTACCCATAGATTTCGATTATGTATGCTGTGCTTGTGGTACAGGTGGAACAATTTCTGGACTCATAAATTCGCTTAAAAGTTCGCAAAAAGCAATTGGGTTTCCTGCGCTAAAAGGAGCCCATTTTCTAAATGAAGAAATAGAAAAGTTTACAAACAATTCTCAATGGGAATTAAACTTAGATTATCATTTTGGGGGCTATGCAAAGGTGAAGCGCGACTTAATAAACTTTATGAACTCTTTTAAAGCTAAACACAATATCACTTTAGATCCCGTGTACACTGGTAAGATGTTGTTCGGTTTATGGGACTTAATAGAAAAAGACTATTTTCGTCCAGGTTCTACCATTATTGCAGTTCACACAGGTGGACTACAAGGCATTGATGGTATGAATGATCGTTTAAAAAATAAAGGCTTACAGATCTTATGAAATTACTTTTTTCAATACTTACTTTTCTACTCTCTTTTTCTTTAGCTGCTCAAGATTTAAGTTCGGAGGATTATATTAATAAATTCCATAAAATGGCAATTGCAGAAATGTACGAATATGGGATTCCAGCAAGTATTACTTTAGCACAAGGAATATTAGAATCTGGAAATGGAAATTCGCTACTTTCTGTAAAATCACGTAATCACTTTGGCATAAAATGCCACAAAGGGTGGACTGGTAAGAAAGTTTACCACGACGACGATGAGGAGCAAGAATGTTTTAGAAAGTATAAAAAGGTAGCTGATTCTTACCGAGATCATTCAGAGTTTTTGAAAAACCGAGAACGTTACTCAGAATTGTTTACTTATAAAATAACCGATTATAAATCGTGGGCTAAAGGATTAAAAAAAGCTGGTTATGCTACACATCCAGAATATGCTACAAAGCTTATTAGTTTAATTGAACGTTTAAATTTAGCACAATACGACAGTGCTTCTAAGTCTGGGAAACGCAAAATTAAGAAGCCTAAGCGCAAAATACGTAAGGAAATATTTAAAAGCCAAAATGGACTTAAATTTGTACTCGCTAATTCTGGAGATACTTACGATAAATTGGCTGCAGAGCAAAGTTTATGGATGTGGCAGCTCTTAGAGTTTAACGATTTAAGTAAAGATAAAAGCCTCAATAAAGGGGAACGTGTTTATTTAGAGTTTAAGAAAAACAGATCCAAATCAGAGTTTCATTTAGTTGAAGAAGGGGAGACCCTTTACAGTATTTCACAACATCACGGTTTAAGGTTGGCGAAGTTGGAATACAAAAACCGATTTAAAACGGGTCAAGAATTAATAGTTGGACAGAAGGTGTTTTTACGCAAAAGAAAACCTAAAAACTACTCAGCAGAATAGTTGTAGATCATTCCAGATTCCCCACCTACTATAAAGTTTAACTTACCATCTAAGTCTATATCTCGTGCTATTCCAGAAGTTTTACCATACAGCGGAAAACCCTCTACTAAATCCTTAGGCTCTCTGAATAAATAAGCTGCATCTGTATCTAAATCGGTAATACTCAGGTACAGTTGTCCGTTAAATTCTGTTATTTGTGGGGAAGACAGTTTCTCGTTATCAAATGAATACTTCAGGTTCATCTGCTCGCCATTCACTTTTAAATCTTCAGATTCTACGCCTATGCTATGCTCTAGCTCATAACTATAATACATGTCTTCATCAAATTCAAATTGTATACTATTGTCTAGGCTGCCATCAAATAATACATTCTGTTGTACGCCCTTTTTGTCAACAGTTACAATTCTAGTGTTTGCTAGAGTCGTTCCTATAATTACGTTTAGTTTGTTTTTAGAAAACTCAATTTTGTCTTTTATTTTAATTCTTGGTTCCCCTTTTCTATTTAAAATATTTAAAGTTCCATTTTCTTCAGGCAAGAGAATATAATCTTTCGATGCTACCACATAGTGTTGTGCAGTCTGAACGGCTATACTTTTGGTTTTGTTTAATTTCCATCCTTTAATTTTCTGTCCATGTTTATTATACATAAAGTGATGTTTCCCACATGAGAGTAAAATTCTATAATTCCGTTGTTTCTGATAATCGAACAATGCAAGCGGAAGCTCGGTTTCTTTGTCTAATGTTATTGGATATGAGCCAGCATCTCTCCCTTTACGGTCTATTAAATATAGTTTATCAGCAGTATTGAAAATCAACTGTAATTTTTTGTTTTTGTAGAGGTCTATTTGCTTAACCTCTCCAATAATAGCAGATTTTAGAGCTCTTTTCCACAATACTTCTCCTTTAGTAGAGAGTAAGTACAAGGTGAAATTCTCATCCTGAACAGTCATTTCCCATTGCTGATCGTAGTGGTTTTTTACTAAACTTATTTCTGATAATAAAGGTGCTTCAAGCTGAGCAGTCCATATTGCTCTAGTTTGATCGGCTTCCGATTTATCAAAATGTAAATAGGCATTACTATAACAGATCGATTGGCTGGCATCAAATTGGAGTGCAAATGCTCTAAAAGGATTTAATGCCTCAGAATACAGGTTTACAAAATGAGCAATTTTAGTCTGTAAGTATTTTGGTGCAAGATTTAGAGCAGATGGATTCTGTAAATAAATCAATAAGTTGGAATTAGAATTTAACTCATTCATGCAGTTTTGATAATTCTCTGAATGAATTAAAGATTTCTCAGCTTTATAGTCATTAATTAAGGTTTTGATTAACCCTAAGTCTGCGCTCAAAACCAGTTGCTCATCTACAATAGTCGCATATTTTACGTCGCTCTTAGTATTTGTAGTGATCAGTGTTGGTAGGTATTTTAACTCAGCCCATTTATAAATTAACTTTTCACGATAGTTTAGGATTGAGTCTGCTTCCTGCTTGATGAATTCTTCAATGTTAGATTCATCCGTAATATGTACGAGCACACCTTCGGACAGATTGGTGCTGCTTTCAATTAAAAACCAAGTGATTTCCGTGTCTATCCACGATTCAAACTTCATTTTTAAATGATCAGATAAACCTACTAATTTCTTAGTATATGTATTTTGTTGATGCTTAACACTGAGTGCGTTAATTTGTTTGCGTTGTATTTGTTTAAAGTTTTCAAATGATTTTGAAACAAAAAGAGCTGTATTTTTTGGAAGTACAGTTGGTGCTATTAACGTATGTGGATCATTTCCTTTAAAGAAACTCAATTCTTGAGCTAATGAATCGTGACTTAAGCTAATCCCACTAAATAGAACACTATTTTTGGAAAAGTCAAGACCCCATTGCATCCATTCTGCCTGTTCCTGGAGTTCGGTGTTTTTAGAAAATAAATTGCTGCTAATTCGATCGAAATTCTTTGTGTTTAAGTATAAGTTAAAGTCTTCCTTTTTGTTTGCCGTATTATAAACATCGCTAAATGATGACTGTGCAGTAAGGTTATTAGGTGTTTTTAATTGCCTTATTGCATCCTCAATTAAAATCTTTTCTTGGCTTACCATTAATAAACCATTAAGTTTTGAATAGTAAAGTGTTGTACCATTTAGCTGTGCTTCAACAATTATTGAATTGCTATATGATAGGTTTTGTGTTTTAGCATAACTAGCCAAGCCTATTTCTAGTAGCTGTATTTTTTGTTCCTGCCCTTCAGTAGAACTAACCATTAACCAATTAAACGACTGTGAACCTGTTAAATGAAATGAAAGGAATACTGGATTGATACTCGATAAGTGAGATGAGTATGTTGCCAATGTAGAGTCAAGTGAAAAAAGAGAATTTTGAGTTTCTCTTAGAGCCGTTTCAGTACCTAAAGTAGTCCAAAGTAAACTCTTCGAAAGTGCTTTAATGCTCTGTGATAAATTATTGCTTTCTATAATTATAGCTGCATCCAAAGGGATTGCATGTATCGAATCGCTTCTTTTCTCTGTTTCTTCTGTACAAGAGAATAAACTCAAAAGAATAACAATCAGTAATAGAGATCTTTGCATGGTTTTAGTTTGAATTTCAAAAATAGAAATACCAATTTATATGAGCAAGGTTTTATTGGTTTTCGTATGTTTGAGTACATATTAAATAATTTGCATGAAAAAGCACAGCCTATTTCTAATAATTATGGTTCTTCCATTTTTATCCTTTGCTCAAAATACACCTCCTTCAAACGAGGAGTTAAGACAAAGAGCTAATCACAGTTTTGTAGTATTAAAAGAGAACGTATTATTAGTGCGTTTAAAAAGTAATATAAAAAAAATTAATGCTCTTAAAGAATATGGATACGACATTAAAGCTAAAGAATTCCAGAATAATCAGGATGTAGAAAATAAGAAAATTATAAAATCTTTTAAAGATGAGTTTAGCTTTTGCGATACTTACTTTTTTTTTAGTGAAAACTCCAATTTAGTGCGCGCTAAAGATTTTAGTGAACCAATTTTTTTAGATGGTAATCTAGAGGTTGATCCATCTGTAGTACTTCCTACAGATTCTTTTTTAATAGCAGAATTTGGTCATGTAATGTCTGACCCAGGACCGTACAAAGATTTTTATATTTCTGATAGTGAGGATGGATTCAATAAAAGAACCAGTTATTGGGCTGGCCCTAATTTACGTTTTGGAGCTTTAATAGTTATGAACGATCAATTTGTGCAAATTCGCCGTCCGTTCCCGAGTTATGCTAGAACTTTCGCCTCTTTTCCATTTTTTAAAAGATCGATTGTTAATACAGTAGCTCGCTTAAACACGAAATTATTTAAATACGAGGAATATTAAATATCCAAGCTTAATTGTTCAGGAAGTAGTCTAAATGTTAATCGATGATTTTTGTTCACTCCAAATTCTCTGATTGCAGATCTATGGGCTTTAGTAGGATACCCTTTGTTTTTTTTCCAAGAATAAACAGGAAATTCCTCATCTAGGCTTTCCATAAGCTCATCTCTATAAGTCTTCGCTAATATTGATGCTGCTGCTATATTTAAATATTTCCCATCTCCTTTAATGATGCAATGATGTTCTGAGTCCTTGTATTTTTTAAATCTATTTCCGTCTACCAAAATACTCTCAAAAGGAAATTTTATTTTGTCCAATGCTCTATGCATGGCCAAAAATGAGGCATTTAAAATATTAATTTCGTCTATTTCTTTGTGGTCTACAACGCCTACAGCATACGCTAATGCATGCTCTTGAATAACCGTTTTTAAAATAGAACGTTTTTTCTCGCTTACTTGCTTAGAGTCGTTTAGTAGCGGGTGTGTAAAGTCTTTTGGTAATATTACCGATGCTGCTACAACAGGCCCAGCAAGGCAGCCCCTTCCAGCTTCATCACATCCCACTTCAATTTTGGTTTTATGTAAGTACGCTTCTAGCATTTTTGTAATACTTTTTCTATACTATTCCATAGCGCATCAGCGGTGCTTTTCCAATTAAATTTCTGCGCGTGAATGAGTCCTTTTTCCGATAAATCTGCTCTCAATTTCGGATCATTTTCAATTGCAATCATTGCGTTTTTTATATCCTCAATATTATAAGGGTCTACTAATATCCCAGCTTCTGCTGCTACTTCGGGCATTGCGGTACAGTTAGAAGTTATAACTGGGCATCCACATCTCATAGCCTCTATAATAGGGATTCCAAAACCTTCGAAATAAGGCACAAAGCAAAAAGCTTGTGCAGCAGCATAAAGTACCTGTAAGTCCTCTAAGGATTTCCTCCCCGTAAAGATCACTTCGTCTTTATGATTAAGATTTTCAAAAGCCTCTTTTAGTTCATCGTTCCACCACATTTTAGCCCCTACAATAAGTAATTTGTTCTTGGACTTAGTTTCAGTTTTAAATAAATCAAAAGCTATTAACAACCTTTTTATATTTTTTCGTGGATTCAAGGCCCCTACAAATAGAAAATAATCATTCCCTTGACTAAACTGTTTTCGTGTTTTTATTTGTTCTGCTAATTCAATTTGATGAAATAATGAGTTTACCCCATTCAAACTAACATCAATTTTAGCTTCACTTAGTCCGTAAACTTTCGAAATATCCGATTTAGAATATTCAGAAACGGTTACAAGTATCTTTGCTTTGTGTGCGTATTTTTTAAAGAAAAACCGGTAAAATAAACTGTGATTAAATTTTAAATCTTTTGGGTGATGTTCGAAATTTACATCATGTATAACAGCTACAGAAGGCACCTTACTTGTCAAGGATAAAAAGCCATCGGTAGATAGGAATAAGTCAATATTATGTTTCTTAAGTAATTTAGGGAGTCTCAACTCGAACCATATATACCATAAAATTGGATGTCGAGTTGGAGGGCCTAATACGATAGGAGTCACATTTTTCGCAAAAATAAATTCTTCAGAATACGGACGGTCGAATATGAAATAAAAATCATGTTCTGGATGAGCTTTTACAATTCTAGAAAGTGTCTCGAATGTATACCACCCTATACCTTCTAATTTGTCTTTTAGTAAAAGTCTTGTGTTAACTGCAATTCTCATATGAAACAAAAATAGAGTTTTTTGTTGCGCATTAAGTACGAATGTCTTTTTTTTGACGTTGACTATTAGATTTAATCAAGCAATGCAAAAAAAGTTTATTACGAACTTATTTTTTTTACTGGTCCTCAACTTTTTAATTAAGCCATTCTATATTTTAGGAATCGATGCTGAGATTATAAATCGTGTTGGGGCTGAGAATTATGGGCTCTATTTTAGCTTATTTAATTTTTCTTTTCTCTTTAATATTGTTCTCGATTTGGGAATCAATAATTTCAATACTAAAAACATTGCTCAAAATGAGCATTTGCTAGCGAAGTATTTTTCGCGATTGTTTAGTCTAAAATTGTTTTTAATTTTAGTATACGTGCTTTTCACCTTAGTGGCTGGTTTTGTTTGGGGCTATTCAGATTATGCTCTTAAACTACTATTAGTGTTAACTTTTAATCAAGGTCTTGTTGCGGTAATTATGTACTTACGTTCCAACCTTGGTGGGGTGCAGTTATTTATTAAGGATAGTGTAATTTCTGTTTCAGATCGGTTTCTAATGATTGTTATATGCTCTGTATTACTTTGGGGTAATGTTACTAACAAGCCATTTGAAATTGAATGGTTTATTTATGCTCAGACATTGTCTTACGGTATTACTTTATTACTTGCTCTGTATTGGGTTTGGCGAAAGTCTGATTTCATAAAAATAAAAATCAATAAGTTGTTTTCTTTTGCTATAATCAAGCAAAGTTTGCCATATGCTCTACTAATCCTCTTAATGACTTTTTATTACAGAAGCGATACAGTTATGCTAGAGAAAATGTTAGAGGACGGTAATAAACAGGTAGGCTACTACGCTCAAGCATATCGTTTTTTTGAAGCTGGAAATATGGTCGCTTATCTTTTCGCCGTTCTATTATTACCCATTTTTTCTAAAATGATAAAGGCTAAGCAACGAATTGATGGTCTTGTAGGCATATCCTTTAAAATTATGTTTTCTGGAGCCATTATAGTAAGTGTTCTTTGTTTTCAGTTTGGCGATGAAATTATGCATTGGAGGTATACCGAATTAAGTACCCAGTCGGTACACTTATTTTCTGTGTTGATGTTCTGTTTTGTATGTATATCTACTACCTATATTTTTGGTACTTTACTTACAGCAAATGGAGATTTGAGAACATTAAATTATTTAGCCGGCTTTGCAGTATTTATTAATATAGGTTTAAATCTAGTGTTTATTCCTAAGTGGCAAGCTTTAGGTTCTGCAGTAGCAAGTTTAATAACTCAGCTAATTGTGTCGATTATTCAAATAGTGGTCTCTAAAAATAAATTTGGATTCACCTATTCACTAAGCGGAGCTTTTCAGTTACTATCGTTTGTGATGGGCGTTTTATTAATTTCATATTTAGCACATCATTATATACTTAATTGGGTTTCTTCAATGTTTCTATTCTTGTTAGTTTCATCTGTATATGCTTTAAGTATTAGAATGTTTCCATTAAAACAGTTGATCCATATTGTTAAAAACGAATAAAATCAATCTATAGATCCTGATAGACATCGCTTTAATAGAACGATCGATTTTGTATATTTGGCCTAAATAAATAAAACTCACAATGAGCAAAGCAAATCTTTCTAGTTCCGGAAACATAATTTTAGATTTATATAAGTGGCGTAAACCATTGGTTCTATTAACTTTTATTGCACTTGTTTTAGGTGCGGTAATATCCTCTCCATTGATAATTACTCCTAAGTTTAAATCTACTTCCATAATTTATCCCACTACCACAAATTCTATATCACAAGCATTATTAGTTGAACATAATCCGTACAGAAAAGATGTGTTAGAGTTTGGGGAAGAACTAGAAGCAGATCGATTACTGCAGATCCTAAATACGGATGAAATGCAAGCTCATATTATTCAGGAGTTTAATCTTTTTAAGCATTATAATATTAACCGTGAAGATTTGCATGCCAATACATGGATGAATTTAGCTTTTATCGAACACTTTAGTTTTAGACGTACCGAATTGATGTCTATAAAAATTGAAGTATTAGATGAAGATCCTACTCTTGCGGCTGATATGTGTAATCGTGTTGTAGACCTTATTGATGTAGTGGTAAAAAGGGTTAAACAAAAACGTGCAGAACAAGCGCTTGTGATTTTAGCTAAAAGAGATATAGACTTATCTACTCGATTTTTTGCGCTTCATGATTCATTAGAAGTTTTAAGGTCTCATGGTGTATTAGATGTTTCTGTACAAGCAGAAAGGCTTACTGAATATTATGCAAAAGCTTTGTCTACCGGCAATAATACTGGTGCGAGAGCATTAAAAAAGGAATTTACTAATCTGGCACAGTATGGTGGAGATTACTTTAGATTGTTTGAGGAGTTAGAACTAGTGCAAGAGCAGTTGAGTATTATTAGATTTGAGAAAGAAAATATTAGTGTTGAACTCAATTCTGAATTAACGAATAGATTTGTGATTAACAGAGCTATTCCTACTGATAAAAAAGCCTATCCAATTAGATGGTTAATTGTTGTTTTTGCAGGAATGAGCGCATTTATAATGACTCTGGTTTTACTCTATATTCGTCAGACCATTTCAACTGCCAACATTGAATAGTAAGCACCTCCAATATTTAATTGTATTCTCTGTCTTATTATTTATAATAGGGAATACTTACCTGATTTCCCAAGAAAAATATTGGGGAATTTTCATTCCTTTAGCTATTGGCATAATTTCTATGGCAATTTTAAGAGTAGACCTACTGTTGACTCTCATTGCTTTTTTAACCCCCATGTCTACCAGTCTCCAAGAATTAGGAATACACAATCCTATAGGTCTTGAGATGTCTTTACCAACAGAGCCTCTGTTGTTTGGATTAATGTTTATTGCTTGGATAAAGATGTTTAGCGATAAGGAGCTTTTTAAAGGTCTGTATAAACATCCAATATCTATTGCTATAATAGTGTATTTAGTATGGTTGTTAATTACTGCTATTAGTAGTTCCGTGCCAATAGCTTCCATTAAATTACTAATCACTAGACTTTGGTTTATTAGTAGTTTCTATGTGTTGGCTTATTCTTGGTTTCAAGAAAATAAAAATATTCATCGTTTTGTGAAAGCTTATTTATTAGGCTTGGGATTGGTTGCCGTTTACACCATTATTATACATGCTACAAGAGGTTTTGAACATGAAGCTGCACATTGGG